>NZ_JAPWBA010000036.1:0-682 GCF_041433195.1 Neisseria sp. 27098_8_139 | reverse complement strand
CGGTAACCGTACCGGCACTACCGTCGACGGTAACCGGGTTGCCGCCGCTGGCCGGGCCAACGGTAATGCTGTCGGCCAGTTTAAAGCCGATTTGGTTGTTGGTAACCGTGGTCTTGATATTGGCATCGCCGGCATATTTGACGGTTTCGCCCAGTTTTACGGTGTCGTCTGCACCGCTGTCGGCTCCGATCTTGAAGCCGGCGTCTTTCAAATCGGTCACGGCAGTATTGATGGCAGTATTGATTGCGGTATTAACTGCACCGCCAGTTACGGCACTGTTGTCGCCTGCCGCAACGTTGCCGCTGGTCAGGTTGGTGATCTTGCCGTTGTTACCCATATCAATGTTTTTGCCGTTGGTGCTAATACCGTTACCGTTGATGACCGGGCCGTTGTTAATTGTCAAGCTGTCGGCAGTCAGGTTAGGTTTGGTGGCAATGGTAATGTCTTTACCGTTGTTGGTTATGGCAATGTTGGTACCATCTTTAAACCCTACCGTATCATTCGGCTTGATGGTTTCCGCAGCACCGCTGTTCACTTGGAATTTCCAACCGGCGTTGGCCGCATTGGTGCGTGCATTCAGCGCAGTCAATGCGTCGCCTACGTTGCTGTAGTTCGTTGGCGTACCAGTGGCATTGGCCAGGGTGTAGGTCGGCGCGCTAATGCTGCCATCGGCCTGAACTGC
>NZ_JAPWBA010000035.1:0-726 GCF_041433195.1 Neisseria sp. 27098_8_139 | reverse complement strand
GCTTGGTCCTGCAAAGCAGCCTGCACCGCTTTCAGCTGCGATACGTTCACGGCATCGGTATCGGCCGAACCTGCAGCCAAATTGGTCAGGCGGCGGTACATTTTGCTACCGGACATAAAATGGCTTGTGTCCCCGCCCAGCGAAACTTCGCCATATTTAACCCCGGCTTCGTTGATGTCGCCGGCAATGACGGAAGTTGCGTTCGGTTTGTAGGCGGCGGCGGTCAAATCCGCATCGCCTGCAGTGGAAAGCGAACCCAATGCCACGTTGAAGTTGGTATCGTTTTTAACCCTCGCGCTATCGCCCAATGCTAGGTTGTTATTGAGGCGGTTGGGCAGGCCGGGGATGAGTGCCGTGCCGTTGCCGGTATCCGCGCCGGAGCCGACGGCCGTACCGCCGTTCTTAGCGGTGGCAGCCGCGCCGATGGCGATGCCGCCCGCTCCGGTGGCGCCGCTGACTTCGGCAGCCGCACCGATGGCGATCGAGCCGTTACCTTGAGCGATCGTTCCGCTACCGATGGCGACAGCATCATTATCTTGCGCACTTGCACCCACGCCGGCAGCCAATGCGTTAAGACCAGTCGCGCCGTCATTATTGAAATTGCCACCGTGTGCGCCGCCACCGTCGTTCACGCTGTAATAGTGGGTTGCAGAACTGTTGACCTGATTGGTTACAGCTTTCAACTGATCTTCCGTGGCTGCACGTCCGCTGACAATGCCGGCAGGA
>NZ_JAPWBA010000034.1:0-1615 GCF_041433195.1 Neisseria sp. 27098_8_139 | reverse complement strand
AACTGAAAACAGCCGAATCCCTGTGCTTGGGTCTTAGTCCGTCTGAAAACTTGAAAGAAGCAGCCGTCTGTTAAATATGCGATAATGCGGAAGATTTCATGGGTGTGGTAGGAACATGGTTGTGATTGTCCGACGAGGATGATGTCGGGCAACGATGGAATCGGTTTGCTTGAAACGCCCGCCTGTTGCGGGCTTTTTTATGGGAAGGAATGGTCATGCCTAATCCGCTTTATCGGCAACATATTATTTCAATTTCAGATTTGACGACGGAGCAGCTCGAATTGCTGCTTCAGACGGCCTTGAAGTTGAAAAAGCAGCCTCGTGAAGATTTGCTTGAGGGTAAATTGATTGGATCGTGCTTTTTTGAACCGTCCACCCGTACGCGTTTGTCTTTTGAAACCGCGGTACAGCGTTTGGGTGGGAAAGTTATCGGTTTTTCTGATGGTGCGAATACCAGCGCGAAAAAGGGTGAAACGCTTGCAGATACTGCGAGGATTATTTCTAGCTATACGGATGCGATTATTCAGCGACACCCTAAAGACGGTGCGGCCCGTGTGGCGGCCGAGTTTTCGAGCGTACCTGTGATTAATGCCGGTGATGGTACCAACCAACATCCGAGCCAGACGCTTTTGGATTTGGTAACGATTTATGAAACACAAGGTAGCTTGAGCAATTTGAAAATTGCGATGGCCGGTGATTTGAAATATGGCCGTACAGTACACTCATTGTGTCAGGCACTGAAGCGTTGGGGTTGTGAGTTTGCATTTGTTTCCCCTCCCAGCTTGGCGATGCCGGACTATATTACTGAAGAGCTGGAGGAGGCTGGTTGCCCTTACCAAGTTTTGTCCAGCTTGGAAGAAGCGGTCGAATGGGCGGATATTTTGTACATGACCCGTGTTCAGCGCGAACGTTTTGATGAGCAGGAATTTGCCAAAATTCAGGGTAAGTTCAATCTTGATGCGTCAATGTTGGCAAACGCCAAACCCAATTTGCGCGTCTTGCATCCTTTACCGAGGGTAGATGAAATTCATCCGGATGTAGATAAAACACCTCATGCCTATTATTTTGAACAGGCAACCAATGGCGTGTATGCACGGATGGCGATTTTGTCTTTGGTATTGAACGAAGAAGTTTAAGGAGCGAGAGATGGAAAACTCAAAACTCAGCGTTGAAGCGATTGAACAAGGTACGGTAATTGACCATATTCCTGCCGGTAAAGGCTTGGCCATTCTAAGACAGTTTAAGCTGCTGCATTATGGCAGTGCGGTTACGGTCGGCTTTAATTTGCCCAGCAAAACGCAAGGAAGCAAAGACATTATCAAAGTCAGCGGCGTATGGTTGGATGCCAATGCGGCCAACCGTTTGGCTTTATTTGCCCCTGAAGCAGTGGTAAACAAAATCGATCAGTTTAAAGTGATCGACAAACAGCATTTGTCATTGCCGGACGAAATTTCAGAAGTATTCCGCTGCCCGAATACCAATTGTGCCAGTCATGGCGAGCCGGTCATCAGCCGTTTTTATGTCCGTTTACATAATGGTCAGACACGTTTGAAATGCCATTATTGCGAGAAAACCTTCTCGCGTGATTCGGTTGCCGAAGCCTGATATGTAGAAA
>NZ_JAPWBA010000033.1:0-1722 GCF_041433195.1 Neisseria sp. 27098_8_139 | reverse complement strand
GGAGAAATGTATCGCTTTTTTGCAACAGTAGAGGGAGTCCACCAGAATAAAGCAACCTGCAGGAGAAAAGGCAGGTATCCCATGTCTTGGACTCCCAAGTTTCTATAGCCATTCAGGTTTACTCTCTAAAGAGGGGGCGGCCTGATTCATGAAATTCTTTTAAAAACAGCATGCATCTGGTTTTTGCGTACAATATGCCGCACCAAAATCATTGGGAGAGTTGATATACAGCCTGCTATCTTGTTGCTTAGCGTATATTCGCACCCAGGTCTCTTTCAGCTGACCGTAGTTGACGACGTCGGTATCGTCGGTACCGGCGGCTACGTTGGTCACTTTGTTGCCGGCGTTGTTCAAACCGTCTTTGGTCAGTTTGACATCGCCCGCTTTAACGCCGTCCTGGGTCAATGCGACATCGTCGCCTACTTTCACTCCGTCGTTGTTCACGGTGGTGTCGCCGGCTTTGACGCTGTCTATTACCAGGTCTTTTTTCAGCTTGACGGTCACTGTATCGTCCTGGGCTGCGGTGGTGATGTTGTCGTCGCCGGCAACGGTCACGGTGGAGCCCAGTTTTTCGACATTGGTGCTGCCGCTGTCGCCGTTGAAGGTCAGGCCTTTGCTGTCAACGGCGGTTTTGGCGTCCACGCCTTTTTGGATGTCGGCTTTGGTGCTTTGAGCGAGATCGATACTGTAATTAGTTGTGACTGCACCATCGGCTGCAGTTGTAGTATTAGAGGTCAGATTCAAAGCATTGGAAACTTGTACCGTTGCTTTATCTGCGCTGACGGTATAAGTGGTTTCTTTGCCTGAAGTTGTTTTATTGACATGCGTGTTGCTGCCTGCCGCTACCTTGGTTGTGGTTTTGGCATTATTGATGGCATTGGCTACATCGCCGGCAGTCGCTACACCGGCAGTCGGTGCGGACACTGTACCATTATTATCGACAGACAATGTGCCTTGAGTGACGTTGATTTGAACTTTTGATGCATTCTCGCCATCGGTAACTGCAACGGTCGTCAAGTTGCCATTAGCGTAGTTGACCGTACCGTTGTTATTGATGCGGGATTTGTCTGTACCGTTTTGTTGGATATTATGTCCAACATTATTCATGACTGTGTACAGTTGGCTACCATTAACTGCATCGGTCGAAGTGGCGGAAATACGGCCTGCGGCAACATTCTGGATTTGGCGCTCATTGCCTGCGCTGCCTACAGAAACCGCGCCTGTTTTAGAAGATGAAGAAGCAGCATAGCTGACATTGGTCGCAGCGCCGCTATCGTTTTTGAATGAGGCATTTTTAGCTGTTGCATCAAAATTATTGGCCGCGCCGACAGCACCATTGCCCAAAGCGACAGAGTCTTGAACAGAAGCAGTAGTACCGTTACTCAAAGCAACAGCATTGACGCCTGTAACATTTGCCTGATTACCGATAGCGACACCATTTGTGGCTGCGCTTGTTGTAGATGCAGATGGGCCAATGGCAATTGAGTTTGCACCTTTCGCACCATCGTTATTCCAGTTTTTGGTGCCGTCAGTACTGCCATCAGTTGACTTAACAGAGAAATAACGAATGCGTTCGAGCGCACTCAATACACCATAAAGCTGTGAGCCGTTGATCGCATCAGTAGAAGTAGCAGAAATATCGCCAGGAGCTACGTTGATAATTTGACGTTCGTAACCTTGAGAACCGACAGACACAACATCACCGGCATCGGTATGTAGAAA
>NZ_JAPWBA010000032.1:0-2100 GCF_041433195.1 Neisseria sp. 27098_8_139 | reverse complement strand
GCTGTGGAATTGGCAGTTTTGTACAACTGGCTGCCGTTCACGGCATCGGTACTGGTCGCGTTAACCGCACCTGCAGCGACACCGACGATTGTGTGGCCGCCATTATTCAGACCGTTATTGGTCAATTTGACCGGGTCGCCTGAAGAAGTAGAAGTGATGGTCAAACCGTCGCGATCCAGCTTAGCGTCAGCGCCGGCCGTTCCGGCCTTAATACTGGTTACCTCCATCTCCTCGACAGTACCGAAGGTAAACTCTTTACCGTTTTGTACCAATGCAATGTTTTTGCCAGCCTGCAGTTTGACAGTATCGTTATTATTTACCCTGCTTGTAGCCGTACCGGTGGCAGTGCCGCCGGCAACAGAACCGCCTTCCACATTGAAACCGCTTTTTCCAACCGCAGTATTGATGGCCGCAGCCACGCTGCCTGCAGTAGCGGCTTTGTTTGCATCCGCAGCGGTAGGCGCGTTCACTTGGCCGGTAGTGGCGTTGTTGGTCAGCGCAACTGCAGTGGCATTGATTTTCACGGTAGTTACGCCCGCGCCGTCGGTCGATACCTCAGTGGTGGTATTTGTACCGTCAATAAATTTGAGCGTATTGCCCGGTTTCACAGTTTGCGTCGTACCAGTAGCAGCGGCCACCTGAAAACCGCCGCCCACAGTATTCAAACGGCTGTCCAATACGTTCAGCGCGTCGCCGACATTATTTTTGCTAACCGCATTACCGTTGGCATCAGTCAGGTTGTAGGTGGGAGCGGTAAACGTACCATCTGGTTTCAAGGCCGCGCCGCCGCCCAAATTAGTAGCCACACCTTTACCGATATTGCCGATTACATTTTGGGTGGCGTAAAGCTGGCTACCGTTAATCGCATCGGTGGAAGCAGCCGAAACTTCGCCCGCCCCTACCTGTTTGATTTGACGGTTGCCAACGGTCACAGAACTATTGGCGGAATCGCCGACATATGTATAGTTCAGTCCGTTTACATTTTTCGTTCCAGACTGGTTGGTAGCAGCAACGGCAGTCGTACCTGAACCTAAGGCAACAGAATTGGCCACGGCAGCGCTGGCATCCGAACCAATGGCAACACCCTTGGCAGCTGCCTGAGAGCTACGACCGAATGCGATGGAGTCTTTCGCCTGCGCGTTGGCACTACGACCAATAGCCAGCGCATCCTCGCCTGCGGCGTTGGCATTGTTACCCAAAGCCACAGTTTGTGCCGCATTCGCACGAGCGGAAGTACCGATGGCTACGGAATAATATCCGGAAGACTCCACGCTGTTGCCGACAGCTACAGACTGCACTCCATTGGCCTTGGCGGCCGAGCCGATGCCAACAGCCAGGGCAGCTTTGGTTTCCACGTCATTACCGATAGCAACGGAATTCGATTGACTATTGGCAGCCTGCAAAGTATTGCCGCTACCAATGCGGACTGTTATTGCCTGCGGCACGGTCACCCAAGCCGATAATGCCGCTATTTACATCCAAACGGCCACCGAGCGAAAGGTGTTTGCTGCCCGCACCGCCCGCATCACCATAGAACAGGGCACGGTTGGTTTGACTGGCCGCATCTCCGGATCTACATTTATCCCGAAAAGCATTTACACTCGGCATATTGCCGCCGCTGGCCTGCCCGGCCGCCCATTCCAAGTTGTTATTAACCAGAAAGAACAGCGCGTTTCTTCTTATCGATTCATCACTGGTAACGATACATCCGTCATCAGTACCATCATTGATAAAAATACCAGGTCCGGCATTGGCATAACCTGCGGTCATCATCAGCGCGGAAACCAATGCGGTGCAAACGAAACGGGAGGATTTCAACCCCAAGCTGCCCAATGTGGCAGGCTCGGCAGAAACCCGTCCGGAAGAAGATTTTCCCTTGGCCTTGGCATTTTCCTGAACAGCAGTCCAAGTGTTGGTGCACGCATTCCAAATAACGCGATAGGCTTTATTCATTGTTATGCTCCATTATTTAGTTGTATAGAGTGATCGAAATTGCAACCTACCCACTTACCTGCACGAACCATTCGGCTCGTGAGTACAAGAATTTCATTTTACGAGGTAAGCAGGGGGTAAAATTTTGTCATTTTATCTTTATTTTGA
>NZ_JAPWBA010000031.1:0-3592 GCF_041433195.1 Neisseria sp. 27098_8_139 | reverse complement strand
GACACCGGCGCTACTGGTGCTACCGGTGCTAAAGGCGATACCGGTGCAACCGGCGACAAAGGCGAAAAAGGTGACACCGGCGTAACCGGCGCAACTGGTGCTAAAGGCGATACTGGTGCAACTGGTGCTAAAGGCGATACTGGTGCAACTGGTGCTAAAGGCGATACTGGTGCAACTGGTGCTAAAGGTGATACCGGTGCAACTGGTGCTAAAGGTGATACCGGTGCTACTGGTGCTAAAGGCGATACTGGTGCAACTGGTGCTAAAGGTGATACCGGTGCTACTGGTGCTAAAGGCGATACTGGTGCAACTGGTGCTAAAGGTGATACCGGTGCAACTGGTGCTAAAGGTGATACCGGTGCTACCGGTGCTACCGGTGCTACCGGTGCTACCGGTGCTACCGGTGCAACTGGTGCTAAAGGCGATACCGGTGCTACCGGCGCAACTGGTGCTAAAGGCGATACCGGTGCTACCGGCGCAACTGGTGCTAAAGGCGATACCGGTGCTACTGGTGCTACCGGTGCAACTGGTGCTACCGGTGCAACTGGTGCTAAAGGTGATACCGGTGAAAACGGTAAGTCTGCTGAAGGTAAAGTTGAGCGTGATGAAGCTAAAGGTACTTCTACCATTACTATCAACAACTTCGATAAAGACGGTAAAGTCATCTCTACTACTACTGCAACCGTGAAAGACGGTAAAGACGGTAAAGACGGTAAAGATGCTGATGGCACCTTCGG
Source organism: Neisseria sp. 27098_8_139 (assembly GCF_041433195.1). NCBI lineage: Bacteria > Pseudomonadati > Pseudomonadota > Betaproteobacteria > Neisseriales > Neisseriaceae > Neisseria > Neisseria sp. 27098_8_139. The sequence continues at coordinate 2,855 of NZ_JAPWBA010000031.1, read as the reverse complement.
TCTGGTTGACGAAACTGGTACTACTGACGGCTCTATCTCCAAAAAACTGAATAACACTATTCAGATTAAAGGTGATGCGGGTACTAAAGTTCAAGTATTCGACAAAGCAACCGGTAAGACTTCAGAGAAAGAAGTTCAAAACATCTTCGTTAAGAAAGACGGCGATGCGCTGAAAGCCAGCTTGAACCCTGATCTGACCGTTAACAGTGTTACTACTAATGAACTGAAGGCAGGTCCTGTAACCATCAACAAAGATGGTATCGATGCCGGCAACACTACTATTAAAAATGTTGCTCCAGGTAAGAACGGTACCGATGCGGTTAACGTTGACCAGCTGAACCAAAAATTCGGCGATGTGAACAGCAGTGTGAACAAGGTTGACAACAACGCCCGCGCAGGTGTGGCTCAAGCTCTGGCTACTGCCGGTCTGCCACAAGCTTACTTGCCAGGTAAGAGCATGCTGGCTATCGGTGGCAGTCACTACCGCGGTGAAACTGGTTACGCTGTCGGCCTCTCTAGCATTTCCGATGGTGGTCACTGGATCATCAAAGGTACTGCTTCCGGCAACTCACGTGGTCACTTCGGTGCTACCGTAGCAGTTGGTTACCAATGGTAATCTGACTTTCAGACGGCCTGAAAAGGCCGTCTGAAAAGACGAAGTAAAGTAAATGCGGCCTAATTTAGGCCGCATTTTTTTATGCTTAGATTATGTGTTGGTTTGATTCGATGAATTAATCGTTATAGTAGCTAAAGAGAAAATGAATATATCTTTAGCAGTCTGTTGCAATTTAAAAGGCCGTCTGAAACATCATTTGATGTTTCAGACGGCCTTTCATTTATTCACACTATACGCCATTAATCCCAAATATTTGCGCGTTCGACTTCTTTCCATGCGTCTAAAATCAGGCTGCCGTCGTTGTCTTTCAGCAAGGCGGCATCTGAGAGCATACGGCGCCAAGTACGGGCATTTTTTAGGCCGTGCATTAAGCCTAGTGCATGGCGGACGATGTGGCGCAGAATGGTACCGCGCCCTGAGGCGATTTGTTCGCGGCTGTATGCGTATAGCCAAGCTGCTAAATCAGCATATTGGATTGGCGCGTGTGTGTTGTTGTAAAACAGTGCATCCCAATCGCGCATCAGCATCGGATTGTGATAAGCCTCGCGCCCGATCATGACGCCGTCTACAAATTTCAGATGTTCGGCGATTTCTTCGTTGGTGGTAATACCACCGTTAATCAAAATTTCCAAGTCGGGAAACTCTTGTTTCAAGCGGTAGACGTATTCATATTTGAGTGGCGGAACTTCGCGGTTTTCTTTTGGGGATAAACCGTCCAGCCAAGCATTACGCGCATGGACGATAAATGTGCGACAGGCTGTTTTTTCGCGAAGCGTTCCCACAAAATCTGCCACAACTTGATATTCTGTCTGTCTGTCTACGCCGATGCGGTGTTTGACCGTTACCGGAATTTCAACTGCATCCTGCATCGCGTTCAAACAATCTGCCACCAAATCTACATCATTCATCAGGCAAGCGCCGAAAGCGCCTTTTTGTACGCGTGGGCTGGGGCAGCCGCAATTTAGGTTAACTTCGTTATAGCCATACGCCTCAGCCGCTTTGGCAGCGATTGCCAAGTCATGCGGATCTGAGCCGCCAAGCTGTAAAGCTACCGGTTGCTCGCCTTCGTTGAAACTCAAGAAGCGGTCTTTATCTCCGTAAACCACCGCGCCTGAATTGACCATTTCGCTATAAAGCCAAGCATTGCGTGTAATTTGTCGCGCCATAAAGCGATAGTGTCTGTCTGTCCAATCGAGCATAGGTGCGACAGACAAGCGGCGGGAAGGTAGGGAAGAGGCAGACATTGAGATGACTTTCAAACAAAATAACGCATTATATAGCGTATTAAATTGACTTTCGATATCGGCCGGTAAATCAAAATGATATATAAGGTATCACTAGGTGCAGCTGTGTTGTAGCTGAGGCTAAATCCATTCATTGTGGTGGAAATCCAATATTCAGACGGCCAAATAAGTTTTAAAATGTCAAACAACAAACCATTAGAATGATAAGGAAAAAACATGGCACAATTTTTCGCCATCCATCCCGATAATCCCCAAGACCGCCTCATCAAGCAAGCCGCCGATATTGTCCGCAGTGGCGGCGTTATCGTTTACCCTACGGATTCCTGCTATGCGCTAGGTTGCAAACTCGGCGACAAAAACGCGATGGAGCGTATTCTCACGATTCGCAAAATCGATCAAAAACACCATCTGACCCTGATGTGTGCTGATTTGAGCGAATTGGGTACTTACGCCAAAGTGGATAATGCCCAATTCCGCCAGCTCAAAGCAGCTACGCCCGGCAGCTACACCTTTATCCTGCAGGCAACCAAAGAAGTACCCAATCGCACGCTTCATCCCAAGCGCAAAACCATCGGCCTGCGTGTTCCTGATAACGCCACTGCCTTGGCACTTTTGCAAGAATTGGGCGAACCTATTTTAAGTTGCACCCTCATGCTGCCCGAAGACGACGAGCCATTGACCGATCCATACGAGATCCGAGACCGTCTTGAGCATGCTGTCGATTTGGTTATTGATGGCGGCTGGTGCGGTACTGAGCCGACGACGGTTATCGATATGACCGATGGTACTGAGCTGATTCGTCAAGGCAAGGGCGATATTGCCGTATTCGGCTTGTAAAACCATTTGTAGAAACTAGTAGCGTTGTTTACAGTATTTCCAGGAGAATACTGAAACATGAACATGCACAAAAACACCCGTCTCACCCCGCACCACCGCCAAGCCATTTGGCTGGCCTACACGCAGGGGAAGGAAAGCGTCACCTCCCTGGCACGCCG
>NZ_JAPWBA010000030.1:0-3697 GCF_041433195.1 Neisseria sp. 27098_8_139 | reverse complement strand
CGAGCAACCATAATACCGTCGCTGGCAAGGATGATTTCGTCCAGGTTTTCAATGGCTTCTACGCGCTCGATTTTGGAAACCAAACCGGGGCGTACGGCTGTACTGCCTTTCATTTCTTCTTCGACTTTGGCGCGTGCGATGTGCAAATCTTCGGCAGATTTCACAAAGCTGATGGCCAAGTAGTCGCAACCAATGGCAATCGCCGTTTTCAGGTCGCGGAAGTCTTTTTCGGTCAACGCGCCGGCAGACAGGCCACCGCCGCGTTTATTGATACCTTTGTTACTTTTCAGCACATGGCTGTTTTCTACCCTTGTAATAATCTTACTTCCTTCAACCGCTTCAACGGTCAAAGTCAACAGGCCGTCGTCCAGCCACAAAACATCGCCGGCAACGACGTCATTCGGCAAATCGCGGTAGTCCAGGCCAACCGCTTCGCGTGTGCCTTCACCTTCAAGCGCGGCATCAAGAACCAGCGTTTCGCCTTTGTTCAATTCGATGCTGCCGCCGGCGATTTTGCCGACGCGGATTTTAGGCCCTTGCAAGTCGGCAAGAATGGCGATTTCCTGACCCGCACGTTTCGCGGCTTCGCGTACGATACGGGCATTTTCTTCATGAAACTCCGGCGTACCGTGACTGAAATTGAAACGGACGACATTAAGGCCGCCGACACGGATCATGTCTTCCAACAATTGTACATTGTTGCTACCCGGACCCAGTGTGGCAACAATTTTGGTATTGTGGCTGATACGGGTTAAATCACGTTGCAATTGACTCATGTAAACGTCCTTTCCTGTTGATTCCACGTTTGATAATGAAGAAGATTGTACTCTTAATGCAATAATGTTGGCGTAAAATTACATCATTTTCTGACTTAAACTAAATTTATTTTTGCATTAACCTACTTTTCTATCGGATACAATACACTCTCACGTCGTCATTTTTGATTTTCAGACGGCCTCCCTCATACTAATAGAATACTCAACTGATCCATGAAACGTTTTTTGACTCCGCTACCCATAGGCATTGTTTTGGCTGACCTGATCTACGGTTTCGTACTTAATGTCATGCAAGGCTTAAATTTGCAACAAACCGCCGCCAACCAGTCCGGTACCATTTCCGTCACACCCGACATTGCCTTCAATAGCCTGCAAATCGTCGCCAACGGCGGCATGGTCTGCATTATCGGCTTCGGTTTGATTGTCTTGTTCCAACTCAACCGCGCCGTATTACGCCGACAAATCCTGCCTATCGGTATTTTCCGAACCCTCGGCCTGTTGGCTGTTTTGGCATTCAGCATTTCGTCTTTATGGGAATGGTTGCATGCCGCTTTGTCGCTGCTTTCTGGGCACAACGTTTTAAACTTCAGCAACCCGCGTTATCTGGTTACCGCAGCCTGCATGCCCATCATCGCTTTCTTGTGCATCCTGCGCCTGTACAATTGGTATCGCCTGCATCGGACTGTTGCCGCTGACGACACCTCCACGACCCTCTAATCAAGTTGCAAAAAGGCCGTCTGAAATAGGAAAACCTATTTCAGACGGCCTTGTCATTATATATCTCAACGTTGATGGTTGGTTTCTACACCGGCCTTAATCTCACCATACATTTGCGAGCTGCCTCCGCTGCCTGATGCGCAGGCCGCCAAGCTCAGTGTCAAAACAGCCGCGGTCAAAATCTTCAACATTGATTTCTCTCTTTCTACAAAAATTATTTCGGATCGCAACGGAAATGGTACGCACAAATTTCAAATCCGTTTTTGAAGTAGAGACGATGAGCATCTGCTCGGTCATGGTTCACATGGACATTCAGATGGATTTTGGTCGCACCCGTTTCCGCACCGATTTTACGTACTTCTTCCAACAAGCGTGAAGCATAACCTTTTTGGCGGCATTGCGGCATGGTTACGAGATCATCAATATGGATATGGTAACCACTGGCCAAGTTATGTGCAGTATGGAAACCGCATACGGCCACGGCATTTTGTTTGCCTTCTTCAAAAATACCCAGCAGGCGGTAGCCGGTTTTGCGCTGATGCTCGTTGATTTGTTCGACGAAACGGTGAATATCGGTCAAAGAAGAACGCAAAATGCTCAATGCCGCAAAAGCGGTTGCGGTTTCTTCCGGCGGAATTTCACGCAATACGCCAACCACAGGTGCGGCAGCTTGAGGCTCAGGCTGCGCATTGGCCGCTTCCGCACGCTCGGCGGCATGTTTTTCTTCAATCGCCTGCGCCAACAAAACGCGCTCGACCGGCACTTCGCCCTGCTGTTTGCTCTCTTGTTCTTTAAGCAAGGCTTTGCAGTCAATCACGCGCAAATCATTATCCGCCGCAAAGTCCATCAAGAAACGGAACATTTGCGGATTGTCTTCTTCCAACTTTTTATCGACCGCCACACAACGGACATTGTCCACCAAAATCGGGCGCACCCAATTAGAATAGGAAAGGCGGTTGTCTTTAGTAAAGGAAGACAAAATACCGCACAGGCGCTCCGCCCAGTCGCTTGGTCGGAAAATCTTGCCTTTGCTGGTCGTACCATGGATCACAACTTCATAAGGATTACACACTAACATAAGCAGCTTCCTGAGAGTAAATGGCTGAAGGAATATTTCGCCAGTGCCAACATCAGAAAAAGTTCCGATACATAGCAACAGATTATTGAAAAAATATCAGTAAGGTTTTGAAATACGACAATGATGAGACGGCTTGCCGATCCTGACAATCCGTTTCAAATTCTTTGATTATTATACCCGATACGCCTCTTTTTCTTCAAAAATCATTTGAAAAATAACAACAGGCCGTCTGAAAACAAGTATTTCGGTTTCAGACGGCCTGCATATTTTAAATATCAATACAACAATTTCTTGCGGGGCTTTTGCTCGCCACTGGATTTAATTTCTGACAAATTGAAATTCAGTATGCTCAAATCCAAAATGCTTTCAGAAGTGCATTGATCGCCAAAGGCATTTTCATAAGTGGCCTTCAGTTTCAACACGCCGCCAAATGTCTGGTCCGGCAATTCGGCAGCCAGCGCCAACATGCTTGCAAACACGCCGCCATACAATTCGCCCGATGCCAGCATATCCACACCGCCGGAAAACATCTCCAAGCGCATAACCGCATCGGCGACCAGCTTGCTCGGCAAGTGATCCGGCAAAGACTCTACCTCAAAACGCACATTCTTCGCCAAGCCCTTACCGCTATTGCGGACAATCAAAACCAATAAATCCGTTTGACCGTCAGAACGCTGCAACGTCGCATGCAAAACAGGATGAATGCTTTCTTTTTGAATCAGCTGCTCACGATGCAACATCTTGCTTTTTGCTTTGGATCGCGCAGAGACGACAGCCCAAATCAACCAAACAAATGCAACGGCAGAAATGGCAGTGACCAAAAGGGGAAGGTTGGTCAAATAGGCTTGCTGATTAAACCAAACTTGTGCTGCCAAAAATCCGGCAAAGAAAATCAAGACGTATAAAATTGGGGCAAACCGGCTTTGTATGGATGAGTGCATAAGTTTTCCTACATTTCGTGTCGTGTTATAAAAAATAATGCCTTTTGAGCAAATGATGTCATTAACTCAGAAGGCATTATTTTAACGTAATTTGCTTAATATCTTGCTTTTTATGAAACTGATATATCAAGCAGACAACTCAAACCGCACAGCTGTGTTTTCAGACGGCCTGAGAGTTTTATCAG
>NZ_JAPWBA010000029.1:0-3963 GCF_041433195.1 Neisseria sp. 27098_8_139 | reverse complement strand
GGCTTGATCGAGGGTTTGCATACCGTGGGCCTGACCGGTTTGGAGGGCGGCGTTGATTTGGGCGATTTTGTTCTCGCGGATGAGGTTGCGCACGGCCGGTGTAGAAATCAGGATCTCGTGTGCGGCGACACGGCCGTTGCCGTCGCGGGTTTTCAGCAGGGTTTGGGAAATGATGGCGCGCAAGGATTCGGACAACATGGAGCGCACGATTTCTTTTTCGCCTGCAGGGAATACGTCGACAATACGGTCGATGGTTTTGGCGGCGCCGGTCGTGTGCAGCGTGCCGAAAACCAAGTGACCGGTTTCGGCGGCGGTCAGGGCGAGGGAGATGGTTTCAGGGTCGCGCATCTCACCGATCAAAATCACGTCTGGGTCTTCGCGCAGGGCGGAACGCAGGGCGTTGGTAAAGCTGTGGGTGTGCTGATGCAGCTCGCGCTGGTTGATGAGCGCCTTTTTGCTTTGGTGGACGAACTCAATCGGGTCTTCAATGGTCAGAATGTGGGCCGGTTGGGTTTCGTTGATGTAGTTGACCATCGCCGCCAGCGTGGTGGATTTACCCGAACCGGTCGGGCCGGTTACCAAGACCAACCCGCGCGGATTTTCGGCAATTTTTTGGAAAATGCGCGGCGCACGCAATTCTTCCAGCGTCAGGACGGTGCCCGGAATGGTACGGAATACGGCGGCCGGGCCGCGTTCGGTCATAAAGGCGTTGACACGGAAACGGGCAACATTAGGCAGCTCAAATGAGAAATCGACTTCAAAATCCTGTTGATAGAGCTTGCGCTGGTGGTCGTTCATGACCGAGGTAATCATGGTACCGACTTCTTCCGAGCTCATCTCGGGCAGGTTGATGCGGCGGATGTCGCCGTGTACGCGTATCATAGGGGAAATGCCCGAACTCAAATGGAGGTCGGAGGCTTTGTTTTTCACGCCGAACGCGAGTAAGTCGGTAATCTGCATAATGTGGCCTTATTTTGGTTTAGAATAATAAAATCGCTTTATTTTAAATAGATAAATCCGTTCGACCAAGTAAAATTTTCAAAATGCCGAGTGATGAACGGGTTAAAGGAGAAAACCATGTCGGTATTGCAACAAAACTATCAGGACGTATGCCGGGCGCTTGAACAGGCGGCTGAGGCTGCAGGACGGCCTGCGGGTGCGGTGAAGCTGGTAGCGGTCAGCAAGACGTTTCCGGCAGACGATATCCGCGAAGTGTATGCGGCCGGTCAGCGCGATTTTGGTGAGAACTATATTCAGGAATGGTTTGAAAAAACGGAAACGCTGGCTGATTTGCCGGATATTGTTTGGCACGTTATCGGCGATGTGCAGTCCAATAAAACCAAATTTGTGGCCGAACGCGCACATTGGGTGCATACGATAGGCCGTCTGAAAACGGCGCGGCGCTTGAGCGAACAAAGGCCGTCTGAAATGCCGCCGTTACAGGTGTGCATTGAAGTGAACATTGCCGCGGAAGAGGCGAAACACGGCGTGGCGCCCGCTGAAGCGGTCGAGCTTGCTGTTGAAGTGGCCCAGTTGCCGAATATTAAAGTGCGCGGATTGATGTGTGTGGCCAAGGCCGACAGCAGCGATGATGAGTTGCGCAGCCAGTTTCATACCATGCAACGGCTTTTGGCTGAGCTGAATGCGGCAGGAGTCGAAGCAGATGTTTTGTCTATGGGTATGTCCGGAGATATGCCAATCGCGGTAGAATGCGGCGCAACCCATGTCCGCATCGGCAGCGCAATTTTCGGCAAGCGGCATTATCCTCAATAAAAGTAATAGGCCGTCTGAACAGGGTAGACAGCAGTTTCAGACGGCCTGATCGATATCACAAAGGAGTGACATATATATGAATATCTATTTTCTCGGTGGCGGCAATATGGCGACTGCCATTGCAGGCGGTTTGGTCAAACAAGACGGCTATCGTGTCCACATTGTCGAACGCGGCGCCGAAAGACGGGAGCAACTGGTGCAAGAATTGGGTGTAGCCACTTCTGAAAACCTGCCCGAATTGAGTGCGGACGACGTCCTCATTCTCGCCGTCAAACCGCAAGACATGCAGGCAGCCTGTCAAAACATCCGTTTGAATGGCGCGCTGGTGTTATCCGTAGCGGCAGGTTTGTCCATCGATACCCTCAGCTATTATCTGGGCGGTACACGCCGTATCGTGCGCATCATGCCCAATACGCCGGCCAAAATCGGTTTGGGCGTATCCGGTATGTTTGCCGATGCAGGCGTTTCAGAAGCAGACCGTACAGCCGCCGACGGCATCATGCTCTCTGTCGGCACAACCGTTTGGCTGAACGAAGAAGAGCAACTCCACAATATTACTGGCATCAGCGGCAGCGGCCCCGCCTATGTTTTCTATCTGTTGGGCGCGCTCCAAAACGCGGCTTTGGCACAAGGTTTCAACGAGCAAGACGCACGCGAACTGAGCCTCGCCACGTTTAAAGGCGCAGTGGCTTTGGCCGAACAAACTGGCGAAGCATTCGCACAATTACAGCAAAACGTGACTTCCAAAGGCGGCACGACACACGAAGCCATCGAAACCTTCAAAGCACGTCACGTTGCCGAAGCCATCGAACAGGGTGTAGAAGCCTGCGTTAAACGTTCGCAAGAAATGGCGCAACAATATAAGGCCGTCTGAACATGCGCGGCGACTTGCTCTTATTATTGGCAGACGCTATTGCCATCCTGTGTATCACACGCTTTTTGCTCCGATACGCAGGATTGGCAACAGAGCACCCCCTGCTCAAATTCAGCATACAGGCAACAGGCTGGCTGACCAAACCTTGGCAAAAAGCATTTCCATCCGGCGAAAAAACCGATTGGTACTGCCTGTCCGCAGGTTTTCTGGTGTACTACCTTGCCTGTACCGCCATTATTTTCATCTCACCGGCGCTGTCCATCAGCAATAAGCTGATTTTGGCAAACTTCTGGTTTGCCGTACTCCATATGTTGAAAGCCGCGGCCTATACATTACTTATCGGTCTGATTATTAGAATGGTGTCCGGCATACAGGGCCGCTATTCCCCGTTGACTTATGCCATCGAACGAATCCTGCAGCCATTGCTCAAACCGTTTTCCTTCTTACGCGCAGGGCGATACGATTTTTCAGGCAGTTTGTTGGCACTCTTATTATGGTTGTGGCTGGCCCGATGGTTTCCCCAACTTATCCAGCAAACCAACCTATGGTTGCTTCAATAGGCCGTCTGAAAGCACAGCAGGTATTAACGACCAAAAATACAACGTCCTAAAAAGCGCTTTAATACATTTAGGTGTAAGGTAGTGCAAAAAAGTGCAAATCGAAATATAAAGAACAAATGAATAGGTAAAACGTGATATGATTTCGCCCAATTTCCAAAACGGAAATTCAAGAAAACCCAATAAAAGCAAACCCGTAGCATCCAAATCATTAACAACAAACCGAAAGCAGACACCATGGCAAAGCTGACAGAACAAGATATTTTAAACTGGGATGGTCCTGAAGAGGACTACATGAACAGCGACCAATTGGCCTTCTTCCGCGAACTACTGGTTAAAATGCAAGAAGAACTGATTGAAAATGCAAATACCACTACCGGCCATCTTCAAGAGCACGAATCCGCCCCCGATCCTGCCGACCGAGCTACTCAAGAAGAAGAGTACGCTTTAGAACTGCGCACTCGCGACCGCGAGCGTAAACTTCTCAATAAAGTGCAAGCGACTATCCGCAGCATCGACGAAGGTAATTACGGTTTCTGTGCCGATACCGGCGAACCCATCGGACTCAAACGCCTGCTGGCACGTCCGACCGCGACATTGTCCGTAGAAGCGCAAGAGCGACGCGAACGAATGAAAAAACAGTTCGCCGACTAAAATATAAAGATAGATAAACCTCAAAAGGCCGTCTGAGAAGAGCAATTCAGACGGCCTTTGTTTTGTATTTTTTTTGTATGTATGGATAGTGTAGAAAGGTTATTG
>NZ_JAPWBA010000028.1:0-5117 GCF_041433195.1 Neisseria sp. 27098_8_139 | reverse complement strand
CCTGTTTTATGCAGGCTCTTTTTTTATTCTTATTCACTATCCTCAACGAAAATTAATTTAAGCGTTGATATATAAAAAGGCCGTCTGAAACCAATCGGTTTCAGACGGCCTTTAGTCTGCCTATCCTTATTGCCAAATTACAATAAGGTTAACAGACAAGCTTTATTTTTCATTCAGAATCTTACCGACAATCTCACCCACATCTTTGGACAAACCTTCTTGTGCATGGATGCGTTGCAATTCTTTGGTCATGACGGCTTTGCGGTTGGCTTCCAATTTGTTGCAGATGTTGAAAGCCTGCACCAATCGGGCGGCAACTTGCGGATTGAAGCGGTCGATTTCCATCACTTTATCGGCAACAAAACGGTATCCACTACCATCTTCTGCATGGAAGTGCGGAATATTACGACTGAAGCTCATCAATAAAGAACGGGCCTTATTTGGATTTTCAATACTGAACTTAGGATGATTCAAGGCCGTCTGAACTTGCTGTAAAGTATCTTTGCGGCGACTTGAGGCAATCAGGGCAAAATATTTGTCCATTACCAAAGCATCATCGGCAAATTTATCGGCAAATTGTGTCAACAAACGATCGCGGATTTCGCTTTCATTGCTGTTAATTGCGGATAAGATACCCCATTCGTGGGTCATGTTTTGCGCCATTGCTTCGTAATTCTCCGCAACGTGTTCGATATGCGCAGCGTCAGCACGAAGGATAAATGCCCTGCAAGCATTGCGCAAAGTACGCCAGCCGGCCAATTCCGGGCTGTATTCATAACGCACAGCGGCATCAGCTTGGTTTTCTTGCTCGGCAGCTTGACGGTTCAGCTCGCGCCATTGAGGCAGGAACTTGACGGCAACGGCATTGAGCAAGGCTTCACGCGCCTGATGAACCTGAATCGGGTCAATATTTTCTTCTTCCGCCCATACATCGGTTTCAGACGGCATTTGCAGCAAAATGGCACGGAATGCCGGATCAAAGTCACCGGAAACCACCAAAGCCAAAGCATCCATCAATGCTTTGTGTTCCGGCAAAGGACGGCCTTCCGCCAATGCCTGACGGTTGGCGTTAATGGCGCGATGATACAGGGTTTGAGCAGCCTCCCAACGGGCAAACTCATTTTCATCTGCCGCCAACAACGTGGCCAATTCTTGCTCGCTGTACGGATAGTTCAGGGTAACCGGTGCAGAGAAGTCACGCAACAGAGACGGGATAACCGGCTCATTGACGCCGCCCAACACAAAAGTCTGCTCGGCTTCAGTCAATACCAAAACCGCCTCTTTCACACGTTTGCCTTGATATTCAAACTCAACCGCTTCGCCTTTTTCGTTCAGCAAACCGGTTTTAACCGGAATCATCATCGGCTGTTTGTCCGCCATATCGGGCGTGGCCGGAATAGTTTGTTTGATGGTCAATTCAAACGCACCATCTTTCAGACGGCCTTGAGCATCTAAAACCGGCGTACCGGCTTGGCTGTACCACAAGGCGAACTGATCAAGATTGATACCGTTTGCGTCTGCCATTGCGGCACGGAAATCATCACAAGTCACAGCCTGTCCGTCGTGGCGTTGGAAATACAGCTTCATGCCTTTTTGGAAGCCTTCTTCCCCAAGCAAGGTGTGATACATGCGCACCACTTCCGCACCTTTTTCATAGACGGTCATGGTGTAGAAGTTGTTCATCTCTTCATAGCTGGCCGGGCGGACAGGATGCGCAGTCGGGCCTGCATCTTCAGGGAATTGGAACAAGCGCAGCATGCGGACATTGTCGATACGGCGTACCACGCGGCTGGCTCGGTCGCCAGAAAACTCTTGATCACGGAATACGGTCAAACCTTCTTTCAGCGACAATTGGAACCAATCGCGGCAGGTCACGCGGTTGCCCGTCCAGTTATGGAAATATTCGTGGCCGACAACAGATTCGATGCCTTCAAAATCAGTATCGGTCGCGGTACAGCTGTTGGCCAGCACAAACTTGGTGTTGAAAATATTCAAACCTTTGTTTTCCATTGCGCCCATATTGAAATCGCCCACGGCAACGACCATGAAAATATCCAAGTCGTATTCCAAACCGAAGCGTGTTTCGTCCCATTTCATCGCATTTTTCAACGATTCCACGGCAAACCCTACTTTAGGTTTATCTGTCTCCGTGGTATAGAACTCGATTTTGACCTTACGGCCGCTCATGGTCGTAAAATAATCTTCCGTTACTGCCAAATCGCCAGCTACCAAAGCAAAGAGATAGCTCGGTTTGGCAAACGGGTCTTCCCATTTCACCCAATGACGGCCGTCTGAAAACTCGCCGCCATCGATTTTATTGCCGTTAGACAGCAACACCGGATAGCGTTTTTTGTCTGCAACGATTGTGGTGGTAAATTTAGACATGACATCTGGACGGTCGATGTAAAACGTAATTTTGCGGAAACCTTCCGGTTCGCATTGTGTGAACAGGTTGCCACCGGAAGCATACAGACCCATCAAAGATTTGTTCTCAGCCGGTAGAATTTCAGTTTCCACTTCCAGCGTGAAGTTTTCAGACGGCACGCCGGCAATCGTCAGTTTTTCGTCTTCCAACACATAATCTACGGCCCGGCCGTTTACTTTCACAGACAGCAGTTTTGCCGAACCATCCAATACCAATGGCTCTCCTGCTCTTTCAGGTTGAACGGTCAGACTGGATTTGACGATGGTTTGCGGTTCTAAAATATCGAAATGCAGGTCGGTTTTCAGAATACGGTACGCTGGCGCGGCGTAGTCTTTCAAATAATGGATGGTTTTGCTCATTTGTTCTCTTTCAGAGTCATGCGGTAAATAGATGAAGCATATCGTTTCAGATAGTCTAAATTCAAGTGTTTTCAGAAAAAAAGGCCGTCTGAAACCTAAAATTTCAGACGGCCTCCCTATTCAGGCAGTAAATCTAGTTGCCTGTCATTGCCAACTTACCACTTATACAGCGCACCGACACCGACACCGACATGACCGTCGGTATTGGCCGAGAAGTTGCCTTTGACAATCCAGTTGCCGCCGTCACTCATCGCAGATACGCCGATAGCCATGGCAGACTGACCGCCGTAGTAGCCGCTGCCGACACCGATACCGGTCTCACCCGGACTGGTTACTTGCGGAATCGAGCCTTGGGCAATCGCACCGGCCACACCCGCGTAGGCTTTCTTACCTACTTGGTTGATGTTGTTTTGCAATTCGTTGCCCAAACCAATCAACTGGTTCACGTTTGCCGCGTCTGTACCGTCTTTACCCGGAGCCACATTGGTAATGCGTTGGCCGCCGTTGTTCAGACCGACAGGAGACAGTTTGACTTGGTTGTTCGGATTGTTTTCAGTCGGTGCAGCGATGGTTACGCCATCGTTGTTGACCACGGTGTTGCCTGCGGTCAGACCGTCTTTGTTCAACGCAACTTTATCGCCGACTTTCATGCCGTCGTTATTCATTACAGTATCGCCTGCTTTGAAGGTATCGGCATTCACTGTCTTCACGCTAATCTCGTCAGCCAACTTCAGTTGAGCACCACCGGCTACGGTTTCGCTGATGATGTTGCTGTCGCCTTTGACATTGATGGTGTCGCCCAATGCATAGTTGTTGCTGCCGGTCGTACCGCCGAAGTTGATGCCTTTGGCGATAGTCGCAGCGTTGTTGGCTACGTTTTGGTTGGTCGCAAACAGTTGGCTGCCGTTAACGGCATCTTTGCTGTTGGCATTGAGGTCGCCGTCGGCTACGTTGGTCACTTTGTTACCCGCATTGTCCAAGCCGTCTTTAGTCAGGTTCACATCGCCTGCTTTCAAGCCGTCTTTGTTCAATGCAACATCATCACCAACTTTCACACCATCATTATTAACAGTAGTATCACCGGCTTTCACGCTGTCAACGTCCAAGTCTTTATCGGTAGCAACTTCATAAACAGTCTGACCTTTGTCACCTGTTTTTTCAGTCACAACGATGTTCTTACCTTGAACGACTTCAGTTTTAGATGCCGTCGCAGCTTGTTTCAGTTGAGAAACATTAACCGCATCGGCGTCATCCGTACCGGCCGCAACGTTGGTAATCTTGTTGCCGCCATTGTTCAAGCCAGCTTTGGTCAGGTTCACATCGCCTGCTTTCAAGCCGTCTTTGTTCAATGCAACATCATCGCCGACTTTTACACCGTCATTATTCATCACGGTATCACCTGCGGTAACGCTGTCAACTTTCAGGTTTTTATCGGTAGCCACTTTGTAAATGGTTTGGCCATTGGCGCCGACATTCTGAGTAACAACAATGTTATCGCCTTGAACGACTTCGGTCTTAGCCGCAGCCGCAGCTTTGTTCAACTGAGCAACATTCACCGCATCAGTATCATCGGTACCGGCTGCAACGTTGGTAATCTTGTTGCCGCCGTTGTTCAAGCCGGCTTTAGTCAGGTTGACATCACCAACTTTCACGCCATCAGTATTGACGGTGGTATCGCCGGCTTTCACGCTGTCAACTGCCAAGTCTTTAGCCAATTTGACTTCCAACTTATCAGAGCCATTCGCTACAACACCGATATTGCCGTCTGAAAGTTTGGCTGCATCGGTTTGACCGCCAACAATATTCAGCTTCGTACCCGGTTTGCGTTCAACATCTTTGCCGCTGTCGCCGCCGAAAGTCAAAGGCAGATTGGCAGTTGCATTGACGGCTTTAATCGCATCATGGATGTTGTTCTCACCAGTACCGCCAATATCGGTCATGCTGATGTTGCCGCCATTATTGGCCGCATTGCCACCCAATACATTCACCAACTGATCTTGGGCTGCATTCAGCTGCTCTTCAGTCGCCGCACGTTTGCCTTGGGCAAAGTCGCTGCCACCCAAAGTCGTATTGCTCAAGCCGCTGACTTCGCCTTTATTGCCATCGATTTTCACCGGAGCCGCTTGACCGACATTCAACACATCTGCCAGTTTCAGCTGTGCACCACCGGCTACGGTTTCGCTGATGATGTTGCTGTCGCCTTTGACATTGATGGTGTCGCCCAATACGTAGTTTTTGCTGCCGGTCGTACCGCCGAAGTTGATGCCTTTGGCGATATTGGCGGCGTTGTTGGCTACGTTTTGGTTGGTCGCAAACAGTTGGCTGCCGTTCAC
>NZ_JAPWBA010000027.1:0-5469 GCF_041433195.1 Neisseria sp. 27098_8_139 | reverse complement strand
GCTGATTAAAGTGAGTGCGCAAAGCCATCTGAAGGCGATGTGTTTAAACCTGTTGAAAGCGGCCAACAGGCTAAGTGTGCCTGTTGCCGCCTAAAAGGCGGCCCGGATGCCCAATTATAGGGCGTCCGGGGAGGATTAAGGGGGCATTTGGGTAGAATTAGGAGTGATTTGGGGAGGGAAATAGCCGAAAACCTTTGTTTAGGTTTCGGCTGTTGGGGAAGGACTTTTTTGCAAAGGTCTCTTGATCTAACTTCAATAGTGGGAAGCGGTCGATGTGTTTGGCGATCATGGCTTGTGCGGTTTGCTGGAAGAAGGTGGTCATGGAAAATCCCCTAAATGTCTTGGTAGGAATTTAGGGGATTTTGGGGAATTTTGCAAAGGTCTCTGATCGTCGAAGTTTTGGTTTTGTAGGATGTGTTCGAGACGGGACGGGGTTTCGGCATTGAAGTAAATACCCATATCGTCGGTAACGAGCGACAGCGGCGGCACTAAGTTGGAGCTGAGTCCGACCGAGCGGATAAAGCCGTCTTCCATGCGCAGCAGGGGGATGTGGTGTTGTTCGTCAAAGCGGACGATGGCCTCTTTGCCGTTGCCCCAAGCAAGGATGCGTGTATCGTCGGACAGTTTGACCCCGGCCAGTTTTTGGGTGGAAGAGATAAATTTCAGACGGCAAGAGGGTACGTTAAAGAACGGTTTGGCAACCGCGCGTTTCCACAAAAACATACCGACGCAATATAACTCGCCACGCAATTTGTCGTTTTTGCGTTTGACCGTCGCCAGATAGTCGATGACATCAAAGAGGTTGCCTGCTTCGTCGGTATTGGGGTTGAGGTAGCGGCTGTATTGCAGATAGGCTGCGGCGAAGAGCTGCAGCAAGTTGCGGGGGGCGCGGCGTTGGGTTCGAACAAGGCTGCCGATTTTAGGATGGCGGTCGTCGCTTACACCCCATCCGGCATACCACGGCAGGCCGAAGGTGGTCAGCGGCTTGCCGCACAAAAGTGCCTCAAAACCCATTTGCGAGGTAACGCAATAAACTTTATCGACGTTTTGCAACAAAGAAATCGGGTTGATGTCTTCTGCCAGAAGATGGACGCGGTGTTCTGCACCAGTTGGGTCAGATAGCCTTGTTTTTTGCCGCACAAAACATCGGGATGGGTTTTGACCCAAATATCGGCTTGCGGGTTTTCATTTAAAGCCGTCTGAAACATCAGTTCAAACGTAGAGGCGTCTGCGCCGCCATATTGGATGGCCATATCGCCGAAGGTTTGGTCGATAATGAGGACGGTTTCAGACTTGGATGGGGAGCGTAAGGGATGATTGTCTGAAAGTTCGGGCGCGTGGTTGTATTTGGACAGGTGGTGTTTTAGGATGAAATCCATCGCCTGCCGCGCCTGAGCCAAGGTTTCAGACGGCATGGCATCGGCGGCAAGAATCAGTTGTTCCAAACGCGAAGGACGTGTGGTGTCGTAGTAGATGCCGATGTTGTCATAGACGATGGAGTAGGGGGATAACCGGCGACTCCCAGGCCGAGCGAGCGTAAAAAGCCGTCTTCCAAAGCAATAAAGGGAAGCTGGTGTTCGGCGGCAAAAGCACGCGTTTTGTGTGTCGTCGGGCGCAAACCCCAGCCGACAACAGCCTCTGCTCCTTTTCCGTCTTTGCAGATATGAAACTCAGGCAATAGGGTGGAGAGATGGGGGATTTTGCGGATGCCGCGAGAGGGGATGTAGGCGTTTTTCACAATGCGTTTTCGTCGATTATTGTTATTAATGGGTTTGTAGGCCGTCTGAAAAGAGGAACATTCTTTCAGACGGCCTGAATTATTTTTAAAACTTTTTAAAACGTGACTGCTTCGGCCAATACTTTGCCTACCAAGTCTTTAGGCGACAGGTTCGGCTCGCCTTGCAACGGCCAGTCGATGTCGACGGTCGGATCATTCCAAATCAGCGAGTGTTCGGCTTTTGGGTTGTAATAGTCTGTACATTTGTAGACGAACTCGGCTTCATCGCTCAGTACATAGAAGCCGTGAGCGAAACCTTCGGGTACCCACAGTTGGCGTTTGTTTTCTGCGGACAGAATTTCGCCCACCCATTTGCCGAAAGTGGGGGAGTCTTTACGCATGTCGACAGCTACATCGAATACTTCGCCGACAACCACGCGTACTAGTTTGCCTTGTGTGTTTTCGGTTTGATAGTGCAGGCCGCGCAATACGCCTTTGCTGGATTTGGAGTGGTTTTCCTGCACAAAGGTGCGGTTGCAGACTTGGGTCTTGAACCATTCGTCGCGGAAGGTTTCCATAAAAAAGCCGCGTGCATCGCCGAAGACTTGCGGCTCAAGCAGTTTTACGTCAGGAATGGCGGTATCAATGATGTTCATCTTTTTATCTTTCATCTAAAGGCCGTCTGAAAAGTTTCAGACGGCCTCAAACATTATTTTTTCAACAGGCGCAGCAAATATTGGCCGTATTGGTTTTTCGCCATCGGGCGCGCCAGTTCTTCCAGTTTTTCATCGGAAAGCCAACCGTTGCGCCAAGCGATTTCTTCCAGGCAGGCGATTTGCAGGTCTTGGATGTTTTGCACGGTTTGGACGAATGAAGCGGCTTCGTGCAGGCTCTCGTGGGTGCCGGTGTCCAGCCATGCGAAACCGCGTCCCAAAAGTTGTACCGACAATGAACCGTCTTCCAAATACATTTGGTTGAGATCGGAAATTTCCAATTCGCCGCGGGCGGACGGTTTGATTTGTTTGGCGAACTCGACGACGCGTCGGTCGTAGAAGTACAAGCCGGTTACCGCCCAATCGGATTTGGGCTGTTGCGGTTTCTCTTCGATAGACAGGGCGTTGAAGTTTTCGTCAAATTCGACTACGCCGAAACGCTCTGGGTCTTTGACCTGATAACCGAATACGGTTGCACCGTGGGTCTTGGCGGCGGCCTGTTTCAATGTTTGCGTAAACGATTGGCCGTAGAAAATATTGTCGCCCAAAACCAAGCAAACATTGTCGTTGCCGATAAATTCTTCGCCGATGATAAATGCCTGTGCCAAGCCGTCCGGACTGGGTTGCACGGCATAACTGATGGAAATACCGAAATCGCTGCCGTTGCCGAGCAGGCGTTTGAAAGAGGTGTTGTCTTCAGGCGTGGTAATCACCAAAATATCGCGGATTCCTGCCAGCATCAATACGGACAGGGGATAGTAAATCATGGGCTTGTCGTACACGGGCAGCAGCTGTTTGGATACGCCGCGCGTGATGGGGTAGAGGCGTGTACCACTGCCGCCGGCAAGGATGATGCCTTTCATGGGTTTTCTCCTGAGTAGTGTGTGTTTGCATGATTTTCAGACGGCCTAATATGGGAAAAGGCCGTCTGAAAACTTATTTTCCGGTGCCTAAACGTTCCAAACGATAGCTGCCGTTCAATACGTTTTGCCACCAAGTTTTGTTGTCCAAATACCATTGCACCGTTTTGCGGATGCCGGACTCGAATGTTTCCTGAGGTTTCCAGCCCAGTTCCCTGCCGATTTTGGCGGCGTCGATGGCGTAGCGTACGTCATGGCCGGGGCGGTCTTGTACGAAAGTAATCAAATCTTCATAACGTGCCACACCGGCCGGTTTTTCAGGAACAAGCTCTTCCAGCAGGGTACAGATGGTTTTGACGACTTCAATATTGGCTTTTTCATTGTGGCCGCCAATATTGTAGGTTTCGCCGACAACACCTTCGGTAACAACCTGATACAGCGCGCGCGCGTGGTCTTCGACAAACAGCCAGTCGCGGATTTGCATACCGTCGCCGTACACGGGCAGCGGTTTGCCGTCAAGCGCGTTCAGAATCATCAAAGGAATGAGTTTTTCCGGGAAATGGTAAGGGCCGTAGTTGTTGGAGCAGTTGGTTACGATGGTCGGCAAACCGTAAGTACGCAACCATGCGCGGACGAGGTGGTCGCTGGATGCTTTGGAGGCAGAGTAGGGGCTGGACGGCGCGTATGGCGTGGTCTCGGTAAACAAATCGTCTGTGCCGTGTAAATCGCCATAGACTTCATCGGTAGAAATATGGTGGAAACGGAAGGCTTCGCGCTTTTCAGACGGCATTTGTTGCCAGTAGGCACATGCTGCTTCAAGCAGATTGAATGTGCCGACAATATTGGTTTGGATAAATTCGCCTGCCGAATCGATAGAGCGGTCAACATGGCTTTCCGCTGCCAAGTGCATCACGGCATCAGGCTGGTGTTGTGCGAATACGCGGTCGAGTTCGGCGCGGTTGCAAATATCCACTTGCTCAAAAGCATAGCGAGAATTGCCTGCTACCTCAGTCAAAGATTCCAAATTGCCGGCATAAGTCAGCTTATCGACATTAACGACAGAGTCTTGGGTGTTTTGGATAATATGACGGACAACGGCAGAACCGATAAAGCCTGCGCCGCCGGTAATAAGGATTTTCTTCATAAGTTTCAGAGGATAGTCAAAACAATATAAACGGATTATAGCAGACAGAATGTGTATTTTTCAGATAAAGAGGCCGTCTGAAAACATCTCTTTCAGACGGCCTGTATCAGGTCAACTTAATCGTCGTAGCCATTTGGGTTGTTGCTGACCCAACGCCATGAGTCTTCCATCATCTGCGCTAAATCACGCTTGGTTTCCCAACCGGTTTGCGCTTTGGTGTAGGCAGGGTCGGCATAGAAACAGGCCAAATCGCCATCGCGACGCGGTTTGATTTGGAATGGAATGGTCAAGCCGGAGGCCGCTTCAAAGGCGCGGATGATTTCCAATACCGAATAAGCACGTCCCGAACCCAAATTAAACAGATGTACGCCCGAAACATCGCTTTTCGCCTGCATCGCCGCCACATGGCCTTCCGCCAAATCCATCACATGGATATAGTCGCGCATACCCGTACCGTCGGGAGTAGGGTAGTCATCGCCAAAAACCGACAACTGCGGCAGCTTGCCTGAAGCTACTTGGCAGATATAAGGCAGCAGATTATTTGGGATGCCGTTTGGCTGCTCGCCGATCAAACCGCTTTCATGCGCACCGATAGGGCTGAAATAGCGCAACAAAATCACGCTCCAACGCGGATCAGCCTTTTGGATATCCGTCAAAATGCGCTCCACCATAGACTTAGACGTACCGTAAGGGCTGGTCGTATCCCCCGGTTGCATATCTTCCGTATAAGGCACTTTACCCGGATCGCCGTAAACCGTAGCCGATGAGCTGAACACAATCTTAAATACGCCGGCACGCGCCATTTCTTCAGCCAAAACCAAGCTGCCAGACACATTGTTGTCATAGTATTTCATTGGTTCGACCACGCTTTCGCCGACTGCCTTTAAGTGTAGAAACTAGTAGCGTTGTTTACAGTATTTCCAGGAGAATACTGAAACATGAACATGCACAAAAACACCCGTCTCACCCCGCACCACCGCCAAGCCATTTGGCCGGCCTACACGCAGGAGAAGGAAAGCGTCACCTCCCTGGCAC
>NZ_JAPWBA010000026.1:0-6179 GCF_041433195.1 Neisseria sp. 27098_8_139 | reverse complement strand
GCCGCCCGTCAACCCGAACCGCAAGCGGTTCGGCCTCGGGGCGGCGTATACGGCAGTTAACCGTCAGGCTTATTTTTTCACGGCAGGCTGGGCGGCCTTAGGCGCGGCAGAAGAAACCGTCGCCTCCGCCTTCAACTTGTTCAGCACCGCATCACCGATGCCCTTCACGTTTTTCAGCTCCTCCACCGATTTGAACGCACCGTTCTTCTGACGGTATTCCACAATCGATTTCGCCTTAGCCGGACCGATACCCGGCAAGGCCTCCAGTTCGGCAGAAGACGCGGTATTGATGTTCACGGCAGCCAAAGAGAACGCCGCACAGACGGCGGCAAATGCACCAAATAAAAATTTCTTCATCAGATTTTTTCCCATAACGTGTTTGATTGAATCAGTCAGGAAGTCTACAGAATGGTTTTATTCCAAGCGGTAAACACTGTCACATACGCAGATAGGGCAACAGCCCATACCCACATAAATGCTTACGCCATATTAACGCAAATATCGTTTGATTTCAAATATTCTAAACAGTTAACCGTAACTTCCGGTACTTTTGTTCAAGAATAACAACAGGGTAATCATACAATACCTGTTACCTCCCACCAAACCGACAGAAACGACAGGCATGTAAAAAGCCCCCGACATCAGTCGGGGGCTTCAGAATGGGTGTTTGGCGGTGACCTACTTTCACATGGAAGAACCACACTATCATCGGCGCTGAGTCGTTTCACGGTCCTGTTCGGGATGGGAAGGCGTGGGACCAACTCGCTATGGCCGCCAAACTTAAACTGTTACAAATCGGTAAAGCCTTAATCAATTATTTAGTGATGACTGAATCAGTCAGTAAGCTTTTATCATTTGAAGTTCTTCAAATGATAGAGTCAAGCCTCACGAGCAATTAGTATGGGTTAGCTTCACGCGTTACCGCGCTTCCACACCCCACCTATCAACGTCCTGGTCTCGAACGACTCTTTAGTGTGGTTAAACCACAAGGGAAGTCTCATCTTCAGGCGAGTTTCGCGCTTAGATGCTTTCAGCGCTTATCTCTTCCGAACTTAGCTACCCGGCTATGCAACTGGCGTTACAACCGGTACACCAGAGGTTCGTCCACTCCGGTCCTCTCGTACTAGGAGCAGCCCCCGTCAAACTTCCAACGCCCACTGCAGATAGGGACCAAACTGTCTCACGACGTTTTAAACCCAGCTCACGTACCACTTTAAATGGCGAACAGCCATACCCTTGGGACCGACTACAGCCCCAGGATGTGATGAGCCGACATCGAGGTGCCAAACTCCGCCGTCGATATGAACTCTTGGGCGGAATCAGCCTGTTATCCCCGGAGTACCTTTTATCCGTTGAGCGATGGCCCTTCCATACAGAACCACCGGATCACTATGTCCTGCTTTCGCACCTGCTCGACTTGTCGGTCTCGCAGTTAAGCTACCTTTTGCCATTGCACTATCAGTCCGATTTCCGACCGGACCTAGGTAACCTTCGAACTCCTCCGTTACTCTTTGGGAGGAGACCGCCCCAGTCAAACTGCCTACCATGCACGGTCCCCGACCCGGATTACGGGTCTGGGTTAGAACCTCAAAGACACCAGGGTGGTATTTCAAGGACGGCTCCACAGAGACTGGCGTCTCTGCTTCAAAGCCTCCCACCTATCCTACACAAGTGACTTCAAAGTCCAATGCAAAGCTACAGTAAAGGTTCACGGGGTCTTTCCGTCTAGCAGCGGGTAGATTGCATCTTCACAACCACTTCAACTTCGCTGAGTCTCAGGAGGAGACAGTGTGGCCATCGTTACGCCATTCGTGCGGGTCGGAACTTACCCGACAAGGAATTTCGCTACCTTAGGACCGTTATAGTTACGGCCGCCGTTTACTGGGGCTTCGATCCGATGCTTGCACATCTTCAATTAACCTTCCAGCACCGGGCAGGCGTCACACCCTATACGTCCACTTTCGTGTTAGCAGAGTGCTGTGTTTTTAATAAACAGTCGCAGCCACCTATTCTCTGCGACCCTCCAGGGCTTACGGAGCAAGTCCTTAACCTTAGAGGGCATACCTTCTCCCGAAGTTACGGTATCAATTTGCCGAGTTCCTTCTCCTGAGTTCTCTCAAGCGCCTTAGAATTCTCATCCTGCCCACCTGTGTCGGTTTGCGGTACGGTTTGATTCAAACTGAAGCTTAGTGGCTTTTCCTGGAAGCGTGGTATCGGTTACTTCATGTCCGTAGACACTCGTCATCACTTCTCGGTGTTAAGAAGACCCGGATTTGCCTAAGTCTTCCACCTACCGGCTTAAACAAGCTATTCCAACAGCTTGCTAACCTAACCTTCTCCGTCCCCACATCGCATTTGAATCAAGTACAGGAATATTAACCTGTTTCCCATCGACTACGCATTTCTGCCTCGCCTTAGGGGCCGACTCACCCTACGCCGATGAACGTTGCGTAGGAAACCTTGGGCTTTCGGCGAGCGGGCTTTTCACCCGCTTTATCGCTACTCATGTCAACATTCGCACTTCTGATACCTCCAGCACACTTTACAATGCACCTTCATCGGCCTACAGAACGCTCCCCTACCATGCCAGTAAACTGGCATCCGCAGCTTCGGTTATAGATTTGAGCCCCGTTACATCTTCCGCGCAGGACGACTCGACCAGTGAGCTATTACGCTTTCTTTAAATGATGGCTGCTTCTAAGCCAACATCCTGGCTGTCTGGGCCTTCCCACTTCGTTTACCACTTAATCTATCATTTGGGACCTTAGCTGGCGGTCTGGGTTGTTTCCCTCTTGACAACGGACGTTAGCACCCGCTGTCTGTCTCCCGAGGAACCACTTGATGGTATTCTTAGTTTGCCATGGGTTGGTAAGTTGCAATAACCCCCTAGCCATAACAGTGCTTTACCCCCATCAGTGTCTTGCTCGAGGCACTACCTAAA
This sequence comes from Neisseria sp. 27098_8_139, assembly GCF_041433195.1. Lineage (NCBI taxonomy): Bacteria > Pseudomonadati > Pseudomonadota > Betaproteobacteria > Neisseriales > Neisseriaceae > Neisseria > Neisseria sp. 27098_8_139. Next base: position 3,238 of record NZ_JAPWBA010000026.1, on the reverse strand, counting down.
TAGTTTTCGGGGAGAACCAGCTATCTCCGAGTTTGTTTAGCCTTTCACCCCTATCCACAGCTCATCCCCGCATTTTGCAACATGCGTGGGTTCGGTCCTCCAGTACCTGTTACGGCACCTTCAACCTGGCCATGGATAGATCACTCGGTTTCGGGTCTACACCCAGCAACTGTTCGCCCTATTAAGACTCGGTTTCCCTACGCCTCCCCTATTCGGTTAAGCTCGCTACTGAATGTAAGTCGTTGACCCATTATACAAAAGGTACGCAGTCACACCACAAGGGTGCTCCCACTGTTTGTATGCATCAGGTTTCAGGTTCTATTTCACTCCCCTCCCGGGGTTCTTTTCGCCTTTCCCTCACGGTACTGGTTCACTATCGGTCGATGATGAGTATTTAGCCTTGGAGGATGGTCCCCCCATATTCAGACAGGATTTCACGTGTCCCGCCCTACTTTTCGTACGCTTAGTACCACTGTTGAGATTTCGAATACGGGACTATCACCCACTATGGTCAAGCTTCCCAGCTTGTTCTTCTATCTCGACAGTTATTACGTACAGGCTCCTCCGCGTTCGCTCGCCACTACTTGCGGAATCTCGGTTGATTTCTTTTCCTCCGGGTACTTAGATGGTTCAGTTCTCCGGGTTCGCTTCTCTAAGTCTATGTATTCAACTTAGGATACTGCACAGAATGCAGTGGGTTTCCCCATTCGGACATCGCGGGATCATAGCTTTATTGCCAGCTCCCCCGCGCTTTTCGCAGGCTTACACGTCCTTCGTCGCCTATCATCGCCAAGGCATCCACCTGATGCACTTATTCACTTGACTCTATCATTTCAAGAACCTCTTTGACTTCGTTTGCCTACCCGTTGACTAGGGAAGCAAACTTGAAATTCCTACTTTGATAAAGCTTACTGCTTTGTTGTGTCTTAATCCTGCCTTTTGTGTTTCAGGATTAAGTCGATACAATCATCACCCAAATACTGTGTTTGTTTTCTTTTCTCTTGCGAGAGATTTTTTATCCTTTGCAAAGAACAAAAAATCAAAACAAACTCATTGTCTTTGTTTGTTGATTTCGGCTTTCCAATTTGTTAAAGATCGATGCGTCGATATTCCACTTCGCAAATCAAAATAAGCTGCTAAGTATAGCAGGCTTCCTTTGATTTGTAAAGTTCTTGGTGGAGGCAAACGGGATCGAACCGATGACCCCCTGCTTGCAAAGCAGGTGCTCTACCAACTGAGCTATGCCCCCGTTCTTGGTGGGTCTGGGAGGACTTGAACCTCCGACCCCACGCTTATCAAGCGTGTGCTCTAACCAGCTGAGCTACAAACCCGGATTCTCTTCTTAAGCGAATCTTGTCTTCACTCAAGCTTTTCTCTTCCGCATCTTTTACAGTTTACCGATAAGTGTGAATGCATCAGACCTCTTCTTTCTCTAGAAAGGAGGTGATCCAGCCGCAGGTTCCCCTACGGCTACCTTGTTACGACTTCACCCCAGTCATGAAGCATACCGTGGTAAGCGGGCTCCTTGCGGTTACCCTACCTACTTCTGGTATCCCCCACTCCCATGGTGTGACGGGCGGTGTGTACAAGACCCGGGAACGTATTCACCGCAGTATGCTGACCTGCGATTACTAGCGATTCCGACTTCATGCACTCGAGTTGCAGAGTGCAATCCGGACTACGATCGGTTTTGTGAGATTGGCTCCACCTCGCGGCTTGGCTACCCTCTGTACCGACCATTGTATGACGTGTGAAGCCCTGGTCATAAGGGCCATGAGGACTTGACGTCATCCCCACCTTCCTCCGGCTTGTCACCGGCAGTCTCATTAGAGTGCCCAACTAAATGATGGCAACTAATGACAAGGGTTGCGCTCGTTGCGGGACTTAACCCAACATCTCACGACACGAGCTGACGACAGCCATGCAGCACCTGTGTTACGGCTCCCGAAGGCACTCCTCCGTCTCTGGAGGATTCCGTACATGTCAAGACCAGGTAAGGTTCTTCGCGTTGCATCGAATTAATCCACATCATCCACCGCTTGTGCGGGTCCCCGTCAATTCCTTTGAGTTTTAATCTTGCGACCGTACTCCCCAGGCGGTCAATTTCACGCGTTAGCTACGCTACTAAGCAATCAAGTTGCCCAACAGCTAATTGACATCGTTTAGGGCGTGGACTACCAGGGTATCTAATCCTGTTTGCTACCCACGCTTTCGAGCATGAACGTCAGTGTTATCCCAGGAGGCTGCCTTCGCCATCGGTATTCCTCCACATCTCTACGCATTTCACTGCTACACGTGGAATTCTACCTCCCTCTGACACACTCTAGTCACCCAGTTCAGAACGCAGTTCCCAGGTTGAGCCCGGGGATTTCACATCCTGCTTAAGTAACCGTCTGCGCTCGCTTTACGCCCAGTAATTCCGATTAACGCTCGCACCCTACGTATTACCGCGGCTGCTGGCACGTAGTTAGCCGGTGCTTATTCTTCAGGTACCGTCATCAAACAGGGGTATTAACCCTGTCCTTTTCTTCCCTGACAAAAGTCCTTTACAACCCGAAGGCCTTCTTCAGACACGCGGCATGGCTGGATCAGGCTTGCGCCCATTGTCCAAAATTCCCCACTGCTGCCTCCCGTAGGAGTCTGGGCCGTGTCTCAGTCCCAGTGTGGCGGATCATCCTCTCAGACCCGCTACTGATCGTCGCCTTGGTAGGCCTTTACCCCACCAACTAGCTAATCAGATATCGGCCGCTCGAATAACGCAAGGCCCGAAGGTCCCCTGCTTTCCTCCTCAGAGAATATGCGGTATTAGCTAATCTTTCGATTAGTTATCCCCCATTACTCGGTACGTTCCGATATATTACTCACCCGTTCGCCACTCGCCACCCAAGAAGCAAGCTTCTCTGTGCTGCCGTCCGACTTGCATGTGTAAAGCATGCCGCCAGCGTTCAATCTGAGCCAGGATCAAACTCTTATGTTCAATCTCTAACTTATAACTTCTGGTCTGCTTCAAAGAAACCGACAGGACAATGTCTAAAACATCATCTTGTCTGTCTTTCAAACAGTGTGAGGCCCAATGCACTCACACTTATCGGTAATCTGTTTTTTAAAGAGCGAATCGAATTATACAGTACATTTAGCAAATGTCAACTAAAATTATCGAAAATTTTAACTAACTGTGTTATACTGTCTGCTTCGTTTTCTTCACCGCGTCAGCAGCGAAGAACCGAACTATACGCCT
>NZ_JAPWBA010000025.1:0-8535 GCF_041433195.1 Neisseria sp. 27098_8_139 | reverse complement strand
TTTATCGTAGTTTGAATATATCGTTTCTACATTAATTATTTTAACGGTTTCAAGGCCGTCTGAAAATGATTGTTTCAGACGGCCTTCTATTTGCAATTAGTCCTAAATATGACTATAATCCGCATCCAATTAGTCAATATCGAGACCAATTTATGAATCAACTTGACCAACTCGGTATGCGCATCAGCCACATAGACAGCGCATTCGACCAATGGATTAAACAGCAAAACACCAACTACAATACCTTTGCCGTTCTCTATACCTTAGCCACCGAAGGCAGCCGCACTCAAAAATACATAGGCGAAGAATGGAGCCTGCCCAAGCAAACCGTTTCCGGCACATGCAAAACGTTGGCGGAACAAGGCTTGCTGACATTTCACGAAAGCGAACAAGACAAACGCGAACGCTTATTGTCGCTGACCGAACAAGGCAAGGAATCCGCCGCACCATTGGTGCAAAACATGCAGGAATTCAGCAAACGAATTTTTACCGCCTTCGGTGAAAAACGTGCAGCCCGACTGTTTGCTGATTTGGACGCGTTGGCCGAATTAATGGCGCAAACCCTCAATACTAAATAAGGAGGGCAGCCATGTGGAAAATGTTGAAACACATCGGTCAAACACACCACCGCAAACTCATCACAACCTTCTCTCTCGTCGGCTTGGATAATCTACTCTTGCTGGTATATCCCGTGTTTGGCGGCTGGGCGATTAATGCCGTTATGGAAGGCAACGTCTGGCAGGCAATGTTGTATGGTGTGGTGGTTTTATTAATGTGGATAATCGGAGCCGCCCGCCGAGCAGACGATACGCGTACGTTTACCAAAATCTATACCGAAATCGCCGTCCCGGTCGTTTTGGAACAGCGCAAACGAGAAGTACCGCATTCCGCCATTACCGCACGCGTTGCCCTATCGCGTGAGTTTGTCAGTTTTTTTGAAGAACACCTGCCCATCGCTGCTACTTCGCTGGTTTCCATCTTCGGTGCATGTATGATGTTGCTGATATTGGAATTTTGGGTGGGCGTATTGGCTGTCGCGATACTTGCCCTGTTTTTATGGTTGCTGCCGCGTTTTGCCGCCATCAGCGAAAACCTATATTTCCGTTTAAACAACCGGTTTGAACGCGACAACCACCTTATCAGTGACGGCAACGAGCATCAGCTCTACCGCCACTATGGCTGGGTTGCCAAACTACGCGTGCTGATTTCCAACCGTGAAGCCTTAGGCTATCTCAGTATCGGCATGGCGATGAGCGTATTGTTCGGCTTCGCCTTTATACACATGACGCTTAAAGGCTATGGCAGCGCCGGCCATATCTATTCCGTCAGCACTTATTTATGGATGTTTGCAATGAGCTTGGACGATGTACCGAGCTTGATCGAACAATACTCCAATCTAAAAGATATCGGACAACGCGTTGAACTCTCGGAAGAAAACAATCTTTTCAAGGCCGTCTGAAACCTTAACACACTATCAGGACATATTATGAGTTAGTTTTATTTAATCTTAGCCGGGATGATGGAAATCGGCTGGCCATTGGGTTTAAAGCTGGCACCACAGGAAGGCTACCGCTGGCATGGCTTTGCCGCCGCGCTTGCCTGCATCGTCGGCAGCGGATACCTCCTTTACCTTGCCCAAAAAAGTATTCCGATGGGTATAGCCTACGCCGTCTGGACAGGCATAGGCGCGGCAGGGGCATTTTTGGTAGGCGTTGTATTTTTCAACGATGCCGCCAACTTCGGCCGCTGACTCGGCGCATTTCTCATCATCTCCGGCGTCGTAGTGATGAAACTCTCCAGCGGAAACTGAAAATCTCGTTTCTATTAAATCTAAGGCCGTCTGAACGAGCATGTTCAGACGGCCTAATACCTTCCCGAATATAACGAAATCATCTTAAATTAAAACCAAGCATTCTTTCCTTTTTTCAGACGGCCTGTTTAAAGAGCCTGCTCGGATTGTTATCAATTCACCCGGTTTTGCATTATAATTGTGCAAATTTGACTCACTCGAAAGAAAATAAATTGGAAGGATTACAACAACTTGTAGATTTATTAGTGGGTTTTGTCGATTGGATATTGAAATTACTGGCATTCTTGTTTTAAACTACGTTCCATTCTTTTATACATTAAAGACGTATTTTCATCATGCAAACCGCGCAACGCTCTGCTACTTTCTTCTATTGGTACCACACAAACGTGCGGTACTTTTTTGCGCTTGTCTGAAACAGACCAAGTTGAAAATACGCAAATTAGAGCCGCCTCATTTGAGCGGCTTTTTTTATACCCATCATGGCCGCTTAAATCCACCCATTTTTAAGAAATAAGGAATACAGCCATGACTGCCTCAACTAAAATCCACAGCCAAACCCAAATGTTACACACCTGCCGCATGGTCGTTGACAGCAACAGCCACCACAGCATGCTCAACATGCACACTTTGCCTGATTCGCCTGACAGCCTCATCAGCGAAGCCCTGATTCCGCAAGTGCGCACCATCGCGACTTTGATTGCCGCAGAGCGCCACAACTTCAATCAAAGCAGCCCTAACGTTTTTACTGATGAAGCGGATTTCTTCGCAGCACGCATTTTGGTTCTAGGCGTACGCCGTTTCCATTTGGATATTACCCTGCTGCCTATGCTCAAAACCGCCAACAAACGCGCCGAAGCTTTCGCCAAACGTCATCACATGCCCTTCTCTCCCGCTGAAATGCAAATGTCTCTGCACACCCGCCGCCCTGCCAACCTGTTGATTATCGAAACCGAACACGAAATGCCTGCACTGGGCAATCTGGCTGCCAACAGCCGTGCATTTGCAGCGCAACTTTCCAATATTATTTTGTAAAACCACTTGAAAAACAGGGGAATGGTTTAATATTAGGCAAACACACTCCGCCGAAATCTCGGCAAAGACAAACCTCTCTCAGGAAAAACAATGAAAAAACTGATTGCCTTAGCCGCCCTTTCCACTTTTGCCCTCGCTGCCTGCAAAGACAATACCCAGGCGCAACTTGAACAGCAACAAAAACAAATCGAAGCATTGCAACAACAGTTGGCACAACAAAACGGCCAACAAGAAGACAATACGGTTTACCAGCTCACGCCCGAAGCTGTGAAAGACACCATTCCTGCCGAAGCACAAGCCAACGGCAACAACGGCCAACCGGTAACCGGTACAGACGGCCAACAATACATCTACGACCAATCCACCGGCAGCTGGCTGCTGCAAAGCTTGGTGGGTGCGGCAGCCGGTGCATTTATCGGCAACGCATTGGCGAACAAATTCACACAGGCACGCAATCAAAACAGCCCGATTGCCCGTCAAGCCCGTGCCAACTATTATCAAACCGCACGTCCAAACGGACGCACCAGCCAACAACTGAATACGCGCACCCTGCGTGCCCAACAGCAAAATGCGCAACAACAAAACGCTCAACAGCAACAGCGTTACCGCGAAACCGCGCGCCAGCCTTCCAACTACCGCCGACCAAGCATGGGTCGGGGCTTTGGCCGCCGTCGCTGATTCGGTTTATATTCCATCTTTGATATAAACGCTCTCAATATAAAAGGCCGTCTGAAAATCAGATTTTCAGACGGCCTTTTGGTTTTCTCAGCTATCTATTCTGAATAACCCGATAGCCATTTTCTACGCTTTTACCTGTCTTAGCACAAAGTTCATCGCCGCATCGCACGATATTGGCTCGATTGATACGACCGACCATATCTGCATCCTGTCGTTTTTGATCAATCAACATGACATAGAAAAAAGATAATGCCAATCCGCCAATAACCAATGTTGCCATTGCAAGCGAAATAATCCATACCAAATGCGAAGAAATCTTCTGATTTTCTTCATTTACCTTATTCAAGTATGCATTGAATTCACGTACTTGATCAGCCATTTGGTTGCGTGCCTTTTCCATATCTCGCACATAACCTGCCACCGAATTTGACATTTCTTTCGTCACTTCCGCACGCACCATCTCTGTAATCATTTTGCGTTGATCGTAAAGTGATTTATCCAATTTATCTTCAAGATTTTGGACAATCTGATGGGTACTTTGCCTAAATTGTGTCATTACCTCGGCGGTTTCAAGCAAAAGATTATGTGCTTGCTCAAGTTCGTTATTATTCATGCGTAACTATCTATTGAAAGAATAAGGAAAAAACGTGCCATCAGCATTCTTTAAATATGGGAAGGATTTAACCAAACGATCGACCGCCATAGCTGCGCTCTTCTTGAACTTGCGGAGTATTTTGAGCAACTTCTTGAGCCTGATTTTGTTTTAAGGTCTCTCGCAACTCATCTCTAAAATTTGCCACCACATCAGCATTGTCAGCTAATGCTTTGGCTGTGAACGTACCATCTTTGTCATGCTTAAAGCCTTGAATTAGAGCTTGGAGTTTATCGGCTGCAGATTGCTCGGCATATTGAAGATTATCTGTTTGATTATTTTGTGCACTCAAATCCAAAAGGTCTAAAACCCCTGCTTTGTTAGGATCTTTAGGGACAAGATTTTTATTCAATTTATTTTCAGAACCAGGAGCAAGATGATCACCCAAACCATAACCATCTTTTTCAGGTTCTTTAAGCCTAGCTTCACGTAATACGGTAGCTGCAATAGTATTGGAGTTCTGACGCAAAAAATCATAAGGATAAATATTGTCTTTGCTTTGGGCATTCCTCACCATTTCTGCCCATTTCCCAGATAAATCAGACGCTTCCGTGATTAACTCACGGTATTGTTTTTGTCCTGGGTGTCTAGTAGAAGAATCTGGGTTATTGCTATCATATGGCATACCCGCAATGACTCTTATATTACCAAGGGGTAAATTTGGGTTTGTATTTTCTTCATCTGTCCAACCACTAATGGTATACTGCTTCCCCGTTTTATCAGTATAAAGCAGAAACATATGATGATAATCGTATCCCAAACTACCAAGCTTTCTATAACCAACTTCTATTTTCTCTGACATGATCAATTTCCTTGTAGTTTTATAGATTATTGCTCTTATCTAGATAAGAAACATTTTTTAGTAATTGCCCACTTTTATTAAAAAACAGGCTAATGTATAAATCACGTCTATTACCTAAATAACCTTCGCCTCTTTGATAATGAATAAGTAAATTATCATCTGAATTTTCCAGAACCTCAAACTCATTAGTAATTAAATTGATAATTTCATTTTTAGTTAGTCCCGAATGAAGATATTGTGAAACAATATTACTAACATCTGCACGCTGACTTGCAATATCTGTAATACGGTTTTTTAGAATTTCATTTAACATCAGATTTAAGTTAATCATATTCTTTCTATCTTTCAAGTTAGAGTGTTGAATTTGTGCTTTTTTTTCATGATTATTGGCTTCACAACCAGCAGAAAATAGAGCAAGTACAGCAAATGATACAGGAAGTAATTTTCTCATATTTTAAGTACCTTTTTATTTCTAGTCTGCTGATTATAAATTACTTTTTTTGTATCTTCAACAATTACTTTTATGACTTTCAAAGAATTTATTTTTTAGAGATAATAACGATACAATATAAATATGTTACACGACTACTTCTCGAACTAATGCCAGTACTAATATATCCTGAACATTCATGAATTTTTCCTGCTTCGCAGAGTATAGCTTTTACTTTTCTCTCTGTTTTCTGATGACAGACTTGTTGGCTCTACCTGTATGCGTTATGCCCAAAAGTCTCGCGGAGCGTCCAATACGGGTTTGACGATACCTGTACGGATGGCAAAATCTCCAAAACCTTCCCCATCCAAACGGTTTCAAGACCAATCTGCCACCCAGCCTTCGACAATTTCAAGGATTTCAGGTTCGGTAATGTTTTCTTTAAACAGGCGCGGAATGCGGGGGCCTTCGCAGTTGCCGCCTGCGTAAAGGTTGTAGCGGCCGATGGCTTTGCCGACCAAACCTATTTCCGCCAGCATGACGCGGCCGCAACCGTTGGGGCAACCGGTTACGCACAAAACGATTATTCGTCTTCCAAGCCTGTCCTTCGGTTGATATATAAAAAGGCCGTCTGAACTTTGCTTTCAGACGGCCTTGATATTGGACGGGACAAACCGATTAGGCTTGTTTGTTCCAACGTTCGATAGATTCTTTGATGACTTGTTTCGCTTCTTCTACATCGCCCCAGGATTCAACTTTAGTGGTACCTGCTTTTTTCAGGTCTTTGTAGTGGTTGAAGTGGAACTCGATTTGTTTGATCAGTTGTTTCGGCAAATCAGCCAAAGTTTTGTAAGCGTTGCCGTTGTTGCGGTCGTCGGCTGGAACGCAGACAATTTTGTCGTCCACTTCGCCGTCGTCAACGAATTTCATCACGCCGATAACGCGTGCTTCCAGAAAAATACCGGTTACCAAAGACTGCTCGGTCACCAGCAATACGTCCAATTCGTCGCCGTCTTCGTCCAAAGTTTGCGGAATGAAGCCGTAGTTGGTCGGTTTGGCGAAAATTGCCGGTTCAACGCGGTCGAGTTGGAACGCGGCTAATTTGCGGTTCCATTCGATTTTGTGGTTGCTGCCCGCAGGGATTTCGTTGACAACGTTGATGATGCCGCCGTCCACATCGCCCGGGGTCAGGATTTTGTTGAAGTCTGCCATGATGGTTTCCTTTGATTTTAAAGAGAGTCAAACGGCGAAAGTATAACAAACCCAAGGCCGTCTGAAAATGTGAAACTGTCGTATTCAGACGGCCTTTTTGGCATTCAGCCTTTTGACCAGTTCTAAAATTGCGCGTTTATTGGAAGGGGAAAACACTTTTTCCGCCGCTTCTTCCGCACTAAACCAACCGTAGGCAACGTGTTCGTCCGGTTGCAGCATGATGGGCGTATCACGCGGAATTTGGGCGGAGAAGATGTGTTCGCGGTTTTCAAAAACGCCTTTGGGATAGCGATGGCGCCAGTGATGATAGATTTCATAAACGGTGCTGTCGTGCCAGTTTTCCAGCTGGCCGTCTGCAAGGCGGATACCGGTTTCTTCCCACACTTCGCGCCATGCGGTTTCTTCGATACGCTCGCCCTCTTCCAAGCTGCCGGTAACCGACTGCCAAAAACCTTGCGGCGCCGTGCGTTCAATCAGCAGGATATTGCCGTCTTTATCATGCAAAACAACCAAAGCGGATACGGGATACTTCAAAGGCTTACCGCTCATGACTTGTCCTTGCCGGATTGATTGGGGAGGCTGATTTTTTGTAGTAAGTAAGCCAAAAGGTTTTCCATGTATCACTCAAAAATGGGAAATTGATATTCAGACGGCCTTTGCCGGAAATCCGCAAAGGCCGTCTGAAATTATACCTGATTTAACTGCGCCAGTTTCCGAGACACCAGCTCTGCCGCTTCTTCCAGCGAGTTGACCTTCAACCCTGCTTCGCCAAAATACGAAATTTTAGGCAAATCACACAAAAACTTATCGACATCTTGCGCCGTCAAAAAGCGGCCGTGCAAATCAAATCCGACATTTAAAGCACGCCCTTTGATTGCCGCCACCCTGTCATGCAAATGGCCGTACAAGTGATACCAGCCCTGATAGCAGCCGTCCCACTCCTGAATCGGATAGTGAAAAAGAACCAGCGTATTCTTAATTTCCGGCAATTTGAGTTTCAAATACGGCCGTATGGACGACAGCAGCGGATGGCCGTCATGCTTGGTCTGGCTGCGGAAAAAATCGGCATGCTGCCGAATCACATGATCATGATTGCCGTAAATCAAGTGATGTTGCCCGTTCAACCGCGACAAAACGCGCTCTATCTGCTTGTGGTCTTGGGCAAAGGAAAAATCGCCCAGGTTGTACACCGTATCTTCAGGCTTAACGGTTTCATTCCACGTTTGGATTAAAAATTCATCCATCTGCTCCACGTTATCGAACGGTCGAAATTGCGGGCAGAATTTGGCAATATTTTTATGTGAAAAATGTAGGTCTGATGTGAAGTAGGTTTTGCTCATGCCGTGCTCTCTGCGTTGCAAGCTTGAATCGTATCACGCGCGGGCGTATGCTAAACAATGTTTATTGTATTCTTCAAGGAGTTTTTATGCGTTTGGTTATTGCCGCGCCGGCCAACGGCGCAATATTGAAAGACGCACTCAAAACGCATCTGCAAAACGACCCGCGCGTCAGCAACTTGGTCGATTTATCTTCACCCGAAGGAAGCTATCCGCAACTCTCGTTTGCCGCAGCCGAAGAAGTCGCAGCAGGGCGCGCCGACCGCGCGCTGTTGATTTGCGGTACCGGCGTGGGCACGGCAATCGCCGCCAATAAAGTGCGCGGCATACGGGCAGCGACAGCGCACGATTTGCTCACCCTCCGCGGCTCGGTGGAAAACTATGATGCGCAGGTTTTATGTATGGGGCAAAACGTGATTGCCGTGCCTGCCGCTTGGGCATTGGTCGATATCTGGTTGGACTTACGCCACGACAAAAGCAGCGGCTATGCGCCTAAAGTCGGCGAAATCGAAGCGTATGAGAGCGAAAAATAAATAAGTGTTGCTCCATATATTTTCAGACGGCCTTGTTACGTTTCGCTTT
>NZ_JAPWBA010000024.1:0-9389 GCF_041433195.1 Neisseria sp. 27098_8_139 | reverse complement strand
TTGGTCGGCGCACAGTCTTTCATGGCATTCGCTACGGCAGGGCCTTTTTTCACGATTTTCTGATCGGCTTGAACGGATTTGACGTTTTTGACTTGAACGGCCAAACGGCGCGGCGAGGCGTAGGCGGTAAATTCGGCTGCGCCGTCAATCAGTTGCGCTTTTTCCAAGCCTTCGGCAACGGAAGCGGCAAAATGGTTGCCCAAATTATTGAGGGCTTTTGGTGGGAGTTCTTCAGTGAGAAGTTCGATTAAAAGGGTTTGGGTTGTCATGTGCTTATCGTTAAATAGGAAATTGGTTGGCGTCTGAAAACGGCATCATGCGGTTTTCAGACGCAAGGTTAATTGAATTGACGGCGATTTTATCATTTTCAGACGGCCTGTGGCTGTCTTTCACAAACAATTTGCCCGATTTTCAAGCCACTTCGTCCGCAACGTCTTCAATTTGCGGCGCGGATATACGGCAAACCGCTGGTTTCGTCGTATTCGGGAATGTCGCTTCCGGCAAACAGCGCGCCGGCCAAACGCACGGCCGCGCCGGTCACGGCCGGGGAAATCATAAAGCCGTGGCGGAACAGGCCGTTGACTTCAATCAGGCGGCGTTCGCGGTTGAAGCGGATTTCGGGATTGTGGTGGTTTAAAGTCGGGCGCAGGCCGGTGGCCAGTTCTAAAAGATTCGCCTCGCCAAATGCCGGATGCACGGCATACAGCGCAGACAAAAGTTCCAAACCGGAACGCACGCTTGCCGGCGCTTGGCTTTCGCTTTCGATTTGGGTCGCACCAATCACAAAAATATGGTTTTCCTTCGGCGCGATATACAAAGGATAGCGCGGATGCAGCAGACGTACGGGGCGGGACAGCTCGATTTCAGGGGCGTAAACGCGTGCTACTTCGCCGCGAACGCCGCGCAAAACGCTTTCAGACGGCCTGTTCCACGCGCTCTTTGCACCATAACCGCGGCAATCGATGACCCAATCGTATTGCACCGCCAAATCTTCGGCTTCGCGTTCGCATGACCAATGACACGCCACATTCATCGACTCCAAAGCATCAGCCAGCGCATTCAATACCTGCCGTCCGTCCAACTGCCCTTCCGTCGGCAGATACAGGCCGTCTGAAAACCGCCCTGCCAGTTGCGGTTCGTTTGCTGCAATTTCATCCGCATTCCAACGTATGGTTTCATGTTCTGCCACGCCGCCGCGCTTCAAATGACGGGCAAACTCGGCAGAAAGCGGCTTGTCCTGCGTGTGCCAAACAATCAGGCTGCCGTTTTCCTGCATCATCACCGGCGTATTCAGACGGCCGACAATCGCGCGCCAAAGCGCAATGCTTTGTTTGCCCAAACGAATGACTTCGGGCGTTGCCTCCACCGCTTCAGCAGAAGGTGCCAGCATGGCCGCGGCAACATAAGCGGCGGCTTGCGCGCCATCGCGTTCGCCTTTCTCAAACAACTCGACCGAAATGCCCTGCTCTGCCAGTTGGAACGCCATCAGACGGCCAGAAAGACCGCCACCGAGTACCGCAACCTTAGACATCAGTTTCTCCTTGTTTTTAATACATAAATGAACTGCATATTTTAGAACTTGTTTTGCTGTATCACAATATCGACAGAAAATGAGAACAGTTTTTGCAGATCATGCTTAAGCTAAATCAGTACTACGTAAACAAAAAATCTTCCTTACATAAAACCTACTATAATGTCATCTTTTGACATATTCACATTCACTCAGCTTCATTGCACCTGTTGATTGGTTTTGATGCACCCATTTGATTTTATAAGGAATAATGATGAAAAGCTTGGGCAGTACTTTATTTATCCTCGGCATAAAGGTAAGAACATGCAAGAACTAGAACAAGAAAATAGTAAAAAACAGGAAGTAGCAGACAACGTTGCCATGACCAAGTTGCAAGATGTGTTCAATCTTGCACATGACCAAGCTCATCCTGACAAAATCGATTCCGTCATTCGTGCCAATACTCGGGTGTCCGGAACCAATATGTGGGTATTGATATTTGCCATTGCTGTGGCGAGTATCGGTCTGAATGTCAACAGCACGGCGGTAGTGATCGGCGCAATGTTGATTTCGCCGTTGATGGGGCCGATAGTCGGTATGGGTTATGGTTTGGCGGTCGGCGATACTACGCTGATCCGCCAAGCGGCACGCAATATTATTATATTTGTCGTCATCAGCTTGATTACCGCTACGTTGTATTTCCTGTTAACCCCGCTTAAAGAGGCGCAAAGTGAGCTTTTGGCGCGTACTCAGCCGACTCTTTGGGATGTGTTGATTGCCTTCTTCGGCGGTAGTGCGGGCATTGTGGCGCAGACCCGAAAAGAAGGAGGCAATGCCATACCGGGTGTGGCGATTGCGACCGCATTGATGCCGCCACTGTGTACCGCGGGCTACGGACTGGCTCATGGCAACTGGCAATATTTTTTTGGCGCTTTTTATCTGTTTGCCATCAACTGCGTGTTCATCGCTTTTTCGACCTTGTTGTTTTCCAAGCTGCTCAAGCTGCCGCGCAGGGGGTTGGTAACGGAATCCAAACGCCGGTTGCAAAGTATCATTATTACCGCCGTCGTACTGGCTGTGATGATTCCGAGCGGCTATATGGCATCAGGACTGGTGCGTCAGGAGATCTTCAACACCAAAGCCAATTCCGCCATTGCCACCGCACAGCAACAGGAAGGTTTTTTCGTGCTGCGTAAGATTTTGAACCACAGAGAAAATATGGTCGGTCTGATTGTCAACGGAACGGGCAATGCTGAGAAAATTTCTGCCTTATTGGTGAAGAGCCTTGAAGTGTCAGGTGTGAAAGCGCCGAAGGTCAACGTGGTCTATGCGGGAGGGGACGATGCTAAAATCGAAGAATTGCTGGCAAGCCGAAACAACTCGGCGCAGCAGCAAAATGAGTTGAAAGAGCAACAAGCCTACATAGATACCGTGCTTGCAGGTAAAACTGCCGGTGCTGACGATGCTGCGGTACTCAAGGAATTAAAAGCCCAATATCCGGAAGCGGAAAAAATCGTTGTCGGACGCGGCTTGGTTTGGGAGAAAGCGCAAACGGCACCCACTACACAGGAGCAGCCTGAAAGCAGTCAAAACAAACAGGCAGACATAAGTAACGATATTGTCGTGGTCTCGCTCGAATTTAAGGAGCCTCTGCCTGCCAAAGATCACGAACGCTTACAGGCGTGGTTGAACCAGCGTTATGAAGGTACAGCGGTGCGCTTGTTAGTCAATGCTAAAGTTTTGGACAAATAGCCATTCTCCAAAATATTTGGGGCTAACGTAGATTAGCTCTAAATTCGACACCAATCCCGCAGGATTTTAAACCGTTGAGACGGTATGCCGAAGTTAAACCGAAATTCGCATTCTTTCAAGAACAGCGGAAAAGATTTGCGATCGATTTGGCATTCGGTTTGAATTATATGAACGCGGTACCAAAAGTTTTGGTCTGGATTTACGAATGGGTCGAAGATACCGCCCTATGGATTAAAGCAGGCATTACGGGTAGTGGCGCTTTACTGTGGTTGGCAGGCAACTTCCTTGAAAAACCTGCAGAGGCAGAACAGGAAGAGGAAGAAGAATAAATACCATAAAAGGCCGTCTGAAAAGTTTCAGACGGCCTTTTTATTAGGTTCACCAAACAACGTTTTTTTATGCCCGAAAGTATGCCTTAATCGGATAAATGGCTACTTATCCGAACTTTACTTCTGCCCCGAATACTTCCTGCCATAGTTTTCGCACATTGCCGTAATGGGTCAGCAATTCGTCCGTCACTTCGGTTTTTTTGGCATCGCGCAGTTTGGTGTTGTGTTGCTGCTGGCGGTAGAAGCGGTAGGCGGTGCGGCTTTGTTCGGCAAGGGTTTTGTCGATGAGGCCGCAGTCGGCGGCAATGTTCAACAGAGCGATGTTGCCGTAGTTGTCCAAGAGTTGTGGATACTGGCGGGCATGGGCAAGGATGAGGTATTGGACGATAAATTCGACGTCGACCACGCCGCCGCGCGCGTATTTGACGTTGCTGTCGGCAGGCGGATGGGTGGGGAACATTTTTTCGCGCATTTCGATGATTTCGCCTGCCAAGGCGGTTTGGTCGCGTTCGGCGGTGAGGATTTCGGTGCGGATACGGTCGAAGGCCGTCTGAATTTCGGGTGTGCCGCAGATGAAGCGGGCGCGGGTGAGGGACTGGTGTTCCCATGTCCAGGCGTTTTCGCGCTGATATTTTTCGAAGGCAGCGATGCTGTGGGCGAGGAAGCCGGCGTCGCCGTTGGGGCGCAGGCGCAGGTCGGTTTCGTAGAGGCTGCCTGCGCCGGTGGCGGCGGAAAGCCAGTTGGTCAGGCGGCGGGCGAGGCGGCTGTACACGTCGCCTGCGTCGGGATGGGGATCGTCGTAGAGATAGACGAGGTCGAGGTCGGAGGCGTAGCCGAGTTCTTTACCGCCGAGTTTGCCGTAGCCGACGACGGCGAATTGCGGGGTGTCGCGGTGTTTTTTGGGCATATCCGCCCACACGCACGGCAGGGCGGCGGCGAGTATGGTGTCGGCGAGGGCGGAGAGTTGGTCGGAGAGGGATTCTACCGTCCACAGTCCGGCGAGGTCTTGGACGGCGAGGCGGAAGACTTGGGCGTGTTGGAAGCGGCGCAGGGTGTCCATTTGCGCTTCGGTGTCGCCGCCGCAGGCTTTGAGGTCGTCTGAAAGGGCGGCGGCAAGGGCTTGCCAGTCGAACGCGGTATCTAAAAGCTGCGCGCTGATGAGTTCGTCCAGCAGAATCGGATATTTGCTCAGATATGCCGCCACCCATGAGCTTTGGCTCATAATCTGCGCCAGTTGCGACAAGGTTTGCGGATGTTCGTTGAGAAAGGCGAGATAGGCGGAGCGGCGGCTGATGTTTTCGAGGAAGTCAAACAGCCGCATCAGCGTATCGGTCGGGTTGCTTTGCTCTGCCGCCGCCTGTACAAATAGCGGCACAATGGCGTCGAAACGCGGCTGGGCGTGTGCGGAGAGATGGCGGTATTTATGGCCGTGCCGGATTTGGTCGAGCCTTGGGGCGATGGTTTCGGCATCGAACCCGTGTTCTTTCAGACGACCTTGCCGCTCTTCTTCGTCGGGTTTGTCCTGCCATGCCCATTGCCATTCGCTGTTGTCCTGTGTTTGCTCTTCGGGTTCGCTCAAAATTTCGTTGAACAACTGATTGACTTTGTTTCGATGAACGTTGAGGTCGTCTGAAAAGGCGGAGTAGCTGTCGAACCCCATGCTTTCGGCGAGCAGTTGCTGCTGTTCGGGCGAGGTGGGCAGGGTTTGGGTTTGCTGATCGTCCCAGTATTGCAGGCGGTGTTCGACGTCGCGCAGGAAGCGGTAGGCGGCAAGCAGGGTTTCGACGTTTTCAGACGGCATGATACCCAGCTCGGCAAGTTTCTTCAGCGTTTCCTGCGTGCCTTTCAGTTGCAGCGCACGCATTTGTCCGCCGCGTATCATCTGGAAAATCTGGGCGATAAATTCGACTTCGCGGATGCCGCCCGCGCCGAGTTTGATGTTGTCCGCCATGCCTTTTTTGCTGACTTCGCTGCGGATTTGGCGGTGCAGGTTCCGCATCGCCTCATACGCGCTGTAATCTAGATATTTGCGGAATACAAAAGGGCGCACCAGCGATTTGATGTCGTTCGGATACGGCGTAACCACGCGACCTTTGCACCACGCGTAGCGTTCCCATTCGCGCCCCTGTGTAATCAAATATTGCTCCAGCGCGGTTTCACTCAATACCAGCGCGCCCGAATCGCCGTCCGGCCGCAACCGCATATCAACGCGGAACACCTGCCCGTCGGCGGTAATGTCGTTCAGCAGCGCAATCAGTTTCTGCCCGACTTTGGTGAAAAATTCCTGGTTGCCCCGTTCGCGCCTGCCGTCGGTGTCGCCCGATTCGGGATAAACGAAAATCAAATCGATGTCGGAAGACACGTTCAACTCATAGCCGCCCGCCTTGCCCATCGCCACCACGCTCAAATGCTGCGGCGATTTGGTATAACGCCCGATCGGCGTGCCGTACATGTCCCGATAATAGGCGTAGGCAAAATCCAGCGCGGTATTGACGGCAAAATCGGCAAATAGCGTAATCGTGCGGGTTACTTCGTTCAAATCGCTGATGCGGTTTATATCGCGCACGATAATCTGCGACACCACATAACGGCGCAACTCGCGCAACTGCCGCGCCAATTCTTCCTCATTTTCTTCCGCGCGGATTTTGTCCCAGTCGGCAAAGGCTTGAAAATCAGCTTCGGTCAAAACCTTATCCAGCATGGGCAGGAAGATTTCAGGCTTGAGTTTGCCGGAATCAAGGTTGCGGGCGAGAAAAAGGGAATAACGGCGGGCAGTATCGAGGCGGTTCATAATCTTTGTCTGAATAAACAGAAAAGACCATCATAGCAAGGTTTCAGGCCGTCTGAAACCCACGCTTTCCCCTATCCGTGCAATCGGCTAAAATACCAACCTTTGCAACCCATCATAAGGAAACCGCCATGACCCGTATGGTTCACTGCGTCAAACTCGGCAAAGAAGCCGAAGGCATGAAATTTCCGCCGCTGCCCAACGAATTGGGCAAACGCATTTTTGAAAACGTTTCCCAAGAAGCATGGACGGCTTGGACCCGTCACCAAACCATGCTCATCAACGAAAACCGCCTAAGCCTTGCTGATCCGCGCGCGCGCGAATACCTCGCCCAGCAAATGGAACAATACTTCTTCGGCGACGGCGCAGATGCCGTACAAGGCTATGTTCCGCAAGAGCCTAAATAAGCATTGAAAAGCCAAGGCCGTCTGAAACCCGATTTTCAGACGGCCTTTAAAATTCCCGATTGCCCCGCATATTAGGCAAATAGAACAGATAAATCATACAAACCCATGATTCTCTGTTAAAATCCAAATTTCATTCATTTCAATCCACACTGGAGCAAACGCCATGCAAAACGACGTTTACGACTATACCTCGCAAGGCTCGGTTGCCAAAAATACCGTCCTGCAAAAAACCTACCGCCTGCTCGGCCTGTCTTTCATTCCTGCCATTGCCGGCGCATTCTTTTCCGCCAAAACAGGCTTTAACATTTTCGCCATGTTCGGTTCATACTATGTTGCCTTGGCCGCCTTCTTCGGCTTCTTCTACGGCATGACCTTCCTGATCGAGAAAAACCGTTACAGCAACGTCGGCGTAGCCCTGTTGATGATCTTCACTTTCGGCATGGGCCTTGCCATCAGCCCTATGCTGCAATACACCCTGGCGATTAACAACGGCGCGCAAATCGTCGGTACGGCCGCCGCCATGACCGCCGGTGTATTCTTCACCATGTCCGCCATGGCACGCCGCACCACAATGAACATGAACAAACTCGGCAGCTTCCTCGGTGCCGGTGCCATCGTGCTCATGATTGCCGTTGTGGCCAACATCTTACTCAAGATCCCTGCCCTGAGCCTGACCATCGCGGCCGGCTTCGTTGTCTTCAGTTCCCTGATGATTATGTGGCAGGTGCGTACCGTCATTGACGGCGGCGAAGACAGCCACATCAGCGCGGCGCTGACCATCTTCATCTCCATCTACAACATTTTCAGCAGCCTCTTGAGAATCCTCATCTCTATTAGCGGTGACGACTGATAAAGCCACAAAGGCCGTCTGAAATTTCAGACGGCCTTTTTGATTTTTGACATCACCGGCAAACTCCCCTATCCTGAACGTACACAAACCCCATTCCCAACCCAAAATGACCACGACCACTCCGCGCCGTGCCGTGTACGCAGGCAGCTTCGACCCTCCCACCCTCGGCCACCTGTGGATGATACAGGAAGCCCAATCCCTCTTTGACGAACTCATCGTCGCCATCGGCACCAATCCCGAAAAGCGCAGCACCTACACCATAGAAGAACGCCGCGCCATGCTCGATGCCATTACCCACCCGTTCCCCAACGTCCGCATCAGCGTGTTTGAAAACCGCTTTTTGGTCGATTACGCCCGCGAAGCCAACGCCAATTTCATCGTCCGCGGCATCCGTTCCTCCGCCGACTACGAATACGAACGCTCGATGCGCTACATCAACAGCGACATCGCCCCCGAAATTTCCACCATATTCCTGATGCCGCCGCGCGAAATAGCCGAAGTATCCTCCACCATGGTCAAAGGCTTGGTCGGTCCACAAGGCTGGCGCGACATGATAGGCCGCTACCTCCCCGATCCTGTCTATCAAAAAATCCTGCAAGACCACGAAACAAACACATAAAACAAAGGCCGTCTGAACATTTCAGACGGCCTTCCAATTTTCATTGATTATTTACGGGCAGACATCAACGCCTGCAGGTTTTGATTCAACGTTTCCATGTCCAACCAACCGGCGGCAATAAACAGCATCAAAATCACCGTACCCACGCACAACACGCCGATACCATACAACAGATAGCCCACCAAAACACGGCCTACCGTTGCATTTCCCATCCACATCAAACCGCGTACCTGCACCACAAAAACCCAAGCCTGCCACAGCAGCGCAAACGCAGCCAACGCCGGCACATACAACACCAGCAACAGCGGCAGCAGCAAAGCCTCAGACACCAAAATAAAGCCCCACAAAGGCAGTCGGGGCGCACCGTAATAATGCAGCACCTTGCGCATCGAGCGGCTCAACACCAACCATTTCACAATCACCAAAATCACCGACAGGCACACTGCCGCCGCGCCACTGCCAAACAAAGGCGACATGCTGGCCGCGTTTACCACGCCCAACAGCAGCAACACCGCCGCCATCACCAAAGGCGAATACAAATACGTCTCCGGCGAACGATAGCGCAAACGCAAAACATCCCACATATCACGAACAAACACATACAGCATGGCATAAATCCAAAGCAAAAAAGCCGATTGTATCTTAGGCCGTCTGAAAATCAAACCGGCAAACCTAAAAACCGCCAATTAAAACGAAAAATAATTCAATACAAAACAAAATCTTAATTTACCGCCTCAAAAATAAAGCCTACAAACGCTTGCACAAGGCAACGAAATTTGGTTTAATTCACATCTCGCAACGAAACACGCGAAGGCCAGATAGCTCAGTTGGTAGAGCAACGGATTGAAAATCCGTGTGTCGGCGGTTCGATTCCGCCTCTGGCCACCACCAACCGCCTTGAAGCGGTTACTTTTTTATCTATACGATTTGAACGTATGCTTTAAGCGCAAATCCCGTTCCAGACCATGCGTCCCGATTTCCACACAAGGCCGTCTGAAAAATTTCAGACGGCCGTTGTTTATGTTGGCATGGCATAAAAATCCGCTTTACCGCCCCATTCCGACAGAATACGGCACTTCCATCCAAACCGGCTGAAACCTTCGCAAACATACTGAATGACACCTTTGCAAAATC
>NZ_JAPWBA010000023.1:0-10353 GCF_041433195.1 Neisseria sp. 27098_8_139 | reverse complement strand
CAACGGGCATAGCTGTCTTTACTCGGTGTGGTTTGACCGCTGACTTGTCCTTCTTCATCGACTTCTATGGCCTGACGCTGTTTGCTGCCGGCGGTCTGAATAATGGTGGCGTCAATGACGGCGGCGGATGCTTTCTCTACTTTTAAACCTTTTTCAGTCAGTTGGCGGTTAATCAGTTCCAGCAATTCGGACAGGGTGTCGTCTTGCGCCAGCCAGTTGCGGTAGCGGCATAAGGTGCTGTAATCGGGGATGCTCAGTTCGTCAAAACGGCAAAACAGGTTGAAATCGACGCGGGTGATGAGGCTGTGCTCGAGTTCGGGATCGGAGAGGCTGTGCCATTGTCCGAGCAGGACGGCTTTGAACATGGACAACAGGGGATAGGTGGGACGGCCGCGGTGGTCTCTAAGGTAATGGGTTCTTTGACGGTTCAGGTACTGTTCGATCGGTTGCCAATCAATCACTTGATCCAACTTCAATAGTGGGAAGCGGTCGATGTGTTTGGCAATCATGGCTTGTGCGGTTTGCCGGAAGAAGGTGCTCATGGAAAATCCCCTAAATGTCTTGGTGGGAATTTAGGGGATTTTGGGGGATTTTGCAAAGGTCTCAGGCAGCCTTTTTCTTGCCGAATCAGGCGGCAGATGCTTTCCAAAAATCGCGCGAGGGGTCGAGCACGGGTTGGACGATGCCGGTGCGCACGGCGTAGTCGCCGAAGCCTTCGCCCGGTTCGCGGTCTGTTGCCCAGGCGGCGATCCATTCGCGCAGGATGGCGAGGATTTCGGGTTCGGTGATGTTTTCTTTGTAGAGGCGGGGGATGCGCGTGCCTTGGCGGTTGCCGCCGGCGTAGAGGTTGTAGCGGCCTATGGCTTTGCCCACGAGGCCGATTTCGGAGAGCATGGTGCGGCCGCAGCCGTTGGGGCAGCCGTTGGCGCGCAAAACGATGTGCTCTTCGGACAGGCCGTTTTCTGCCATGATTTCGTCCACATGGTCGAGGAATTGGGGCAGGAAGCGTTCGGCTTCGGCCATGGCCAGCGGGCAGGTGGGCAGGGCGACGCAGGCCATGCTGTTTTCGCGCTGTTTGCTCACTTTGTCGTTGATGAGACCGTGTTCGCGGGCGATTTTTTCGATTTTGGCCTTGTCGCGGGCGGCCACGCCGGCCACGATGAGGTTTTGGTTGGCGGTGAGGCGGAAGTCGCCTTTGTGGATTTTGGCGATTTCGCGCAGGCCGGTTTTGAGCGGGCGGCCGGGCGCGTCGGTGATGCGGCCGTTTTCGATGAAGAGGGTAAGGTGCCATTTTTTGTCTTCGCCCTGCACCCAGCCGATGCGGTCGCCGCGCGTGGTGAATTCGTAGGGGCGGATGGGCTGGAATTTTGCGCCCATGCGGTTTTCCACTTCGGCGATGAATACTTCCGTGCCCACGCGCTCGAGGGTGTAGCGGGTTTTGGCGGCTTTGCGGTCGCTCCTGTTGCCCCAGTCGCGCTGCACGGAAACGACGGCGGCGGCGCAGTCGAGCACTTTGTCGAGCCCGATGAAGCCGAATTCGCGGGCGGTGTCGGGGTAGGTTTTGGTGTTGCCGTGCTCCATGGAGAGGCCGCCGCCCACGAGTACGTTGAAGCCGGCGAGTTTGCCGTTTTCTTCGATGGCGACGAAGTTTAAGTCGTTGGCGTGCAGGTCTACGTCATTGTGCGGGGGGATGACGACGGTGGTTTTGAATTTGCGCGGCAGGTAGCTGGCGCCGAGTACGGGTTCGGTGTCGTCGCCGCTTTTCACGCCTTCGGCCAGGGGGGCGGTTTCGGTGGTTTCCACTTTTTCGCCGTCGAGCCAGATTTCGGCGTAGGCGCGGGATTTGGGCAGGAGGTGTTCGCTGATTTTCTTCGCCCATTCCCAGGCTTCGCGGTGCAGGCTGCTTTCCACGGGGTTGCTGGTGCACAGGACGTTGCGGTTCACGTCGCCTGCGGTGGCGATGGAGTCGAGGCCGAGTTTGTGCAGCCATTGGTGCACGGCTTTGATGTCGGGCTTGAGGATGCCGTGGTATTGGAAGGTTTGGCGGTTGGTGAGGCGGATGGAGCCGTAGAGGGTATGGCTGCCGGCGAATTGGTCGATGCCCAGCCACTGCTGCGGGGTGATCACGCCGCCGGGCAGGCGGCAGCGCAGCATGACGTTTTTGAGGTTGTCGAGCTTTTGGTCGTTCCGCTCGGCGCGGATATCGCGGTTGTCCTGCTCGTACATGCCGTGGAAGCGGATGAGCTGGAAGTTGTCGCCGTTGAAGCCGCCGGTGAGGCCGTCGCCGAGGTCTTGGGCGATGGTGCCGCGCAAATGGTGACTCTGGCCTTTGAGGCGTTCGTTGTCGGCCAGGGGGGTGGCGGGGAGTTTGGCGCGGGGGTCGGGGGTGCTCATGCTTGGGTTCCTTTGGGTTTGGGTTGTTTTGGGGCTGCCTGAAAGGCGGTTTTCCGTTTTCAGGTAGCCTTTCCGTTTCCTGCTTGGGGCTGCCTGAACTTGCCTTTGCTTGTCGGATACGGGTATCCGTCCTACTGCCGTTTCCTAATCGGGCTACCTGAAAACCGCCAGGCCGGATTCTCGAAACCGACATTTGGGGCGGCGGATTTGCCGGATACGGACATTCAATCCGCCGCTGAAACAATTAATTGAATAACATAGCAAATAATTTTTCAGGTAGCCTTTCCTGTTTGCAACTTGGCCGCCTTGGGGAAAGGCCGTCTGAAAATGGTTTTTTGATTTTCAGGTAGCCTTTTTTTGCCTGGCGGGGCTGCCTGAAAAACAGCCGCTGTTTTCAATACACGTCGCGCTGGTAGCGGCCTTCCTGGCGCAGGTTGTCGAGGTATTCGTCTGCGTCGTCGGCGCTCAGGCCGCCTTGTTCGGCGATGGTGTCGAGCAGGGCCTGCTCCACGTCTTTGGCCATGCGCGAGGCGTCGCCGCACACGTAGATGTGCGCGCCCTGCTGCAGCCATTGCCACAGTTCGGCGGCTTCTTCGCGGATTTTGTGCTGCACGTAGATTTTCTCTTCCTGATCGCGCGACCAGGCGAAGTCGTATTTGTTGAGCAGGCCGTCTTTCGCCCAACCCTGCCATTCGGTTTGGTAGAGGAAGTCTTGGGTGAAATGCTGGTTGCCGAAAATCAGCCAGTTTTTGCCACTGTCGCCGTTGGCGGCACGCTGCTGCATGAAGGCGCGGAAGGGGGCGACGCCGGTGCCCGCGCCGATCATGATTACGGGCGTGTCGGGGTTTTCAGGTAGCCTGAAGCGGGGGTTTTCCTCCACGAACACGCGCACGCTGCCTTCTTCTTCCAAACGTTCACCCAGAAAGCCGGAGGCGGCGCCGGTGCGCGGGATGCCGTTGTGTTCGTAGCGCAGCACGCCCACGGTGAGGTGTACTTCCTCGCCCACTTCTTCGGGCGCGGAGGAGATGGAGTAGAGGCGCGGGGCGAGCGGGCGCAGCAGGCCGGCGAGCTGCTCGGCGGTGAGCGCGGCGGGGTATTGCGACACGATACCGGCAATCGGGTTGGCGGCGGCGTAGGCGGAAGCGTCGGCGGCGGCCTGCTTCAGCTCGGGATTGCCGGAGATTTCGGCGTAGCCCTGCACGAACTGCGGGGTGTTCAGGCCGATTTCCCAATCGTGCAGCAGGGCTTCGCGCACGGTTTTGCCCTGCCCGCCCGCATTCACCGGCTCGTCGCCCTTGAGCGAGACGGCGGCGAGGATTTCGTCCACGACGGCGGGGTCGTTTTCAAACCATACGCCCAGCGCGTCGCCCGCGCGGTATTGCAGGCCGGAGCCGGAGAGGTCGATTTCGATGTGGCGCACGTCTTTTTCCGAATCGCGGCCGGTGATTTTCTGGCGGACGAGCAGGGTGGCGGGGAAGGGGTTGGCCTTGTTGTAGGCGGATGCGGGCGCGGCGGGGGCGGGGCTGCCGGAAGCGTTGCCCGTACCAGTTGCGGCGGCGGGCGCGGCGGCCAGGCTGCCCACCAGCGGCACGATTTTGTCCAGCCAGGCGGCGGCTTCGGCCTGGTATTCCAAGTCGCAATCCTGCCGCTCCAGCAGGCGTTCGCCGCCGAGTTTGGCTAACAGCTCGTCGAAACTTTTGCCCGCGCCGCAGAACATGGGGTAGCTGGAGTCGCCCAGCCCGAGCACGGCAAATTTGAGGCCGGAAAGTTTGGGGGCTTTTTTGCCGCTGAGCAGTTTGTAGAGGCTGAGCGCTTCTTCGGGCGGTTCGCCCTCGCCCTGGGTGGAGGTAACGAGCAGCACGAGTTGTTCGCCTGCGATGTTTTTGGGTTTGTAGTCGGCGGCGGCGGTGTGGGCGGCGTTCACGCCGGCGGCGGCGAGCCTTTGCTGCAGCTCTGCGGCCACTTTGCGGGCGTTGCCGGTTTGCGAGGCGGAAATCACGGCCACGCGCAGGGGTTCGGCGGCGGGAGCGGGGGCTGTGGCGGCAGGTGCACCGATGCCGGGCTGCACGGCCTGCCCGCCGGCCTGCGACCAGCAGTAGCCGGAGAGCCAGGCCAGCTGCAGGGGGGTGAGCGCGGCGATTTGGGCGGCGAGTTCGGGGGGAAGCGGGTTCATGGCGGGTTCCTTGGGATGGTTTGTTATGGGCTGGGGCTACCTGAAAATTAAGGGGCGGATTGTTGGGTTACGGCTTGCAGCCTAACCCGACCTACTCTTGCTCTTGCTACTCTTGCTGGGGCTACCTGAAATTTAGCCGTCGGGTTTTCAGGTAGCCCGTCTTGCGTACGGCGAACGGGGGTGTCCGCGCTCCGGTTGTACGGCGGGTGGTAGGCTGCCGGATTGTGTTTCAGGTAGCCTTCTCTCACGGGAAAAGGCGGCGGTTTCAGACGGCCTTTATTTGTTCTGTTCGGCATTTATGCCCGATCTGCGGGTTACCTGAAAGTTGGCCGTCGGGTTTTCAGGTAGCCTGTTCTGCCTGCTGCGTTTCGCCTACCGCTTCTGCGTCGGCCAGTATCATGCCGGCGGCGGCGGTGTGGTTGGTGGCTTCATCTATCAGGATGAAGGCGCCGGTGGCGGGGTTGGCGGCGTAGAGGGTGCAGACGACGGGTTGCGCCAGCGTAAGCTCGACTTCGCCCAGGTCGTTCATTTCCAGCGTGTTGCGCCCGGCGGAGTGGCTGAGGGTGTGCACGTCCCACACGCGGCGTACGGCGGCGATTTTGGCGGGCACGGTGCGGGTGGTGTGTTTGAGCAGGTATTTGCGGGCGGGGTTGAGCGGGCGGCTGTCGAACCAGCACAGGGTGGCGATAAGGCGGCGTTGCGGCTCAAGCGGGCTGGCGGCGGAAAGGATGGTGTCGCCGCGCGAGATGTCGATGTCGTTGGCGAGGAGGAGGGTGGCGGGTTCGCCTGCGGTTGCCTGATCCACGCTGCCTTTGAGGCCGATGATGCCGCGCACGCTGCTTTCGAGCCCGGCGGGTTCGACGCGGATTTTGTCACCCACGCGCACGCTGCCGGCTTCGATGCGGCCTTGGTAGCCGCGGAAGTCGTCCTGTTTGCTGCCGTCGGCGCGCTGTACGAGCTGTACGGGGAAGTGGAAGTCTTGCGGCGCTTCGGACACGCCTTCGCCTGCGGGCAGGCTTTCCAGCACTTGCAGCAGCGAGCCGCCTTGGTACCACGGGGTGTGGGCGCTTTCGTGCACGATGTTGTCGCCGTTGAGGGCGGAGATGGGGATGAAGCGGATTTCGGGCAGGCCGAGAGTGTCGGCCAGTTCGCGGTAGGCGGCGGCGACGGCGTTGAATTTTTCTTGGCTGAAGCCGAGCAAGTCCATTTTGTTGACGGCCACGATGATGTGCGGGCAGCGCAGGTGGCGCAGGATGGCGGAGTGGCGTTTGGTTTGCGGCAGCAGTTGCAGCGGCTGTTGGGAAAAATCGAGCTGGGCGGCGTCTATGAGCAATACGGCGGCGTGGGCGGTGGAGGCGCCGGTTACCATGTTGCGGGTGTATTGTTCGTGGCCGGGGGTGTCGGCGATGATAAATTTGCGGCGGGCGGTGGCGAAGTAACGGTAGGCCACGTCGATGGTGATGCCTTGTTCGCGTTCGGCTTCGAGGCCGTCGGTGAGGGCGGAGAAATCGATCGCGCCTTGGCTGCGGCTGCTTTCGAGGCGGCGTACCTGGTCGCCGAGCAGGGCTTTGCTGTCGTAGAGCAGGCGGCCGATGAGGGTGGATTTGCCATCGTCCACGCTGCCGGCGGTGATGAAGCGCAGGGGGGCTTGGCGGTGGGAGCTGGTCATGATGTCGGGCTTTCTTTGGGTGGGTTGTTGGGGTTTCAGACGGCCTGGGCGGCGGGTCTGCGCTGTTTCGGGTGCGGCTGCCTCCGTCTGCATGAGGCGGGCAAAGTGCTTTCAGGCCGCCGCTGCCGTTTTGCGGGTGCGGGCGTTCGCGTTCCAAATCCGCTTTGGCGTTGTGTCTGCTTGCGCCTGTAGCCTGCCTTGCGGCTTTTTAGGCTACCTGAAAAACGGTGCGGGGCTTTTTCAGGTAGCCTTCGGGCTAGAAATAGCCTTGTTTCTTGCGCTGCTCCATGGCAGCTTCGCTCACTTGGTCGTCCATGCGGGTGGCGCTGCGCTCGGAGATGTCGGCCAGGGCGGTTTCGGCGATGATTTCAGCGGGGGTGGCGGCGCTGCTGGCCACGGGGCAGGTGCAGGAGATGTCGCCCACGGTGCGGAAGCGCACGGACAGCTCTTCTATCTGTTCGCCTTCGCGCGGCGGGGTGAGTTCGGTTACGGGCACTAAGAGGCCGTTGCGGCGCACCACTTGGCGGCGGTGGGCGTAGTAGATCGGCGGCAGGGCGAGCTTTTCGCGTTCGATGTATTGCCAGATGTCGAGTTCGGTCCAGTTGGATATGGGGAACACGCGCAGGTTTTCGCCGGGGTGCAGGCGGGCGTTGTAGAGCGACCAGAGTTCGGGGCGCTGGTCTTTGGGGTTCCATTGGCCGAATTCGTCGCGGAAGGAGAAGATGCGCTCTTTGGCGCGGGCTTTTTCTTCGTCGCGCCGCGCGCCGCCCATCAGTGCGCCGAAGCCGTGCTCTTCGATGGTTTCGAGCAGTGTGACGGCCTGGGCGGCGTTGCGGGAGTCGGTTTCGCGCCGCAGCACCACCGTGCCTTTGGCGATGGAGTCTTCCACGCTGCCGACGATGAGCCGCGCGCCAGATTCCCGGGCGGTTTGGTCGCGGAAGGCGATGACTTCGGGGTAGTTGTGGCCGGTGTCGATGTGCACCAGCGGGAAGGGCAGCGGGATGCTCCGCCCGGGCACGGCGAAGGCTTTGCGGGCGAGGGCGAGCAGGACGACGGAGTCTTTGCCGCCGGAAAACAGGATGGCGGGGTTGCGGCATTCGGCCAGCACTTCGCGGATGATGTGGACGGATTCGGCTTCGAGCCAGTCGAGGTGGTCGTTTTGCAGGGTGGCGCTCATGGCGGGCTTTCTGTCGGGTTGGTTGTTCGGGTTGCGGTTTCAGGTAGCCCGTGGCGGGCTGGGGCTACCTGAAAATATCGGGCTTGCGGCGGGCTGAAGAGTCCCTTACGTTTTTTCAGGTAGCCTTTTGGGTTGCGGCGGCTATTTGTGCAGGCCGCATTCTTTGCTGTCGCGGCTTTCCCACCACCAGCGGCCGGAGCGGATGTCTTCGCCTTCCTTCACGGGCATGGTGCAGGGTTCGCAGCCGATGCTGGGGTGGCCTTGGCGGTAGAGTTCGTTGAATGGCAGGCGCTGCTGCAGGGTGTAGGCCCACACTTCCTGTTCGCTCCAGTCGAAAATCGGGTTGTATTTGGCGATGCCGCGCGCGTTGTCGTATTCGGCCAGGGCGAGTTCGCTGCGGGTGACCGACTGCCCGCGGCGCTGGCCGGTGAGCCAGGCGTCGGCATCGGCCAGGGCGCGGTTGAGCGGCTCGACTTTGCGGATGTGGCAGCAGCGCTTGCGCAACTCCACGCTGTCGTAGAAGGCGTTCAGGCCGTGGGTTTGCACGTATTCTTCCACCGCTTTTTCTTCGGGGTAGTAGAGGCGGAAGTCGAGTGCGGGGTAGCGGCGGCGCACTTCGTCGGCCAAATCAAGGGTTTCGGCGTTGAGGCGGCCGGTTTGCAGCATGAACACTTCCACGCGCAGGCCTTGTTGCGCCAGCAGGTCGGTAATCAGCATATCCTCCACCGCCAGGCTGCTGGCCAGCTTCACGCGGCTGTGGCGGCGGTAGATTTCCAGCAGGCGGCGGCGCAGCGCGGCGGTTTTTTCAGGTAGCCTTTGGTACACGGCGGAAATGGGGCGGGGAATCTGCCACAGCTTGGGGCGGAAGGATACGGCGGAAGCGGTTTCTTCGCGGACAACCGGGATTTCTCGGATATTCACGGCATTCCCCCTCACGCCGCCTGCCCGGCCGCTGCGGCGGGCTGCGGCTGCACATAGCGGCCGCCCTGTTCGTCTTGCTGGTCGGGCTGCCCGCCGAACCAGGCCAAATCCTGCCGCAGCGCCACGGTTTCGCCGATCACCAGCAGGGCAGGCTGGGCGGCTTGCGCGGCCAATTCGGGCAGCTCGGCCAGGCTGCCGGAAAACACCTGCTGATGCGGCAGCGTGCCGCAGCTGATAACGGCGGCGGGCGTGGAGGCGGCGCGACCGTGCGCAATCAGCTCGCGCGAAAGTTCGGCGGCCTTAATCGTGCCCATATACACCACCAGCGTTTGCCGGTTCTGCGCCAGAGCAGGCCAGTCGGGCGCTTCGGCGTCGATTTTGCGGTGGCCGGTGATGAACATCGCGCCGTGCGCGTGGTCGCGGTGGGTGAGCGGGATGCCGGCGTAGGCGGCCGCGCCCAGTGCGGCGGTGATGCCGGGCACCACTTCAAACGGAATGCCCGCTTCGCGCAAGGCTTCCAATTCCTCGCCGCCGCGCCCGAACACGAACGGGTCGCCGCCCTTGAGCCGCACCACGCGTTTGCCCGCACGGGCATGGCGCACCAGCAGGCGGTTGGTTTCCTCCTGCGGCACGCTGCCGCCGCCGGCGCGCTTGCCCACGCAGATTTTGTCGGCATCGCGCCGCACCAAATCCAGCACCGCATCCGACACCAGCGCGTCGTACAGCACCACGTCGGCTTCCTGAATGCGCTGCAGGCCTTTGAGCGTGAGCAGCCCGGCATCTCCCGGCCCCGCGCCCACCAGCGCCACTTCGCCGCTTTGCGGCTGCTCCCCGGCCAAATGCCGCCACATCAGCTGCCCGGCCTCGCGGCTGCGGCGGCTTTCCGCCAAACGCCAGAAGGCGGCGGAAGCAAACAGCCTTTCCCAGAAGCGGCGGCGCTGCGTCGTGCTGCCGAGCCGCGCCTTCACGCGGCCGCGCCATTGCCCGGCAATCTGCGCCATTACGCCCAAACCCTGCGGCAGCAGGGCTTCCAGCCTCTCGCGCAGCAGCCGCGCCAGCACCGGTGCCTTGCCGCCGCTGGAAATGGCGATTTGGATGGGGTTGCGGTCGATAATCGAGGGGAAGATGAAGTTGCAGCGGGCGGGGTCGTCCACCGTGTTCACCAGCAGGCGGCGGCTCTGCGCGGCTTGGAACACCCGCTCGTTCAAATCGGAATCGTCGGTGGCGGCCACGGCGAGGAAGGCCGTGTCGAGCAGTTCGGGCGAGAACGAGCGCGCCGCCCACTCCACCCTGCCCGCGCCGTGCAGCGCGGCCACTTTCGGATGCAGCCTGCCCGCCGCAATGCGGACAACCGCGCCGCAGCGCAGTAGCAGGCGGATTTTGCGCAAAGCCACATGACCCGCGCCCACCACCAGAACGGGGCGGCCTTTCAAATCGACAAACAGGGGGAAGTAGTCCATTTCCGTTCTCACTCTAAAACCGTGCGCCTATCATAGGCGAAGCGGCGGGGGGAACGGAAAGACTGATTTCGCCATTAGATAGAAGGAAAAATTATATGCGCGGCAACTTATTGTTGCTAAACATTTATTCTAAGCGCGTATCTTGAACGCCGGCCGAGGCCGCCCGCCCGGTTTCGGGTTTGCGCCCGCAAAACAGGCGGGGGCAGCCGTGCGGGCAACAGACTTCCTGCAAAACGGGAAATGCCGGAAGGGCAGGCTACGGTTTGCCGCCGCGCAGGCAGGGTAAGGATGCCCAGGTTGCCGGAATCCAAATGTTTCAGCCGACCCGCCCGCCTCTTGCGGCCGGCTTGGGTTTCCGCCGGGCTTTTTGCTTTCAACCCCGGTTTGGATTTTCGCAAGAAGCCCGATATACGGAACCGTTTCAAACGCCGGGCGCGGGGCGGGAAATTGCGCCAAGAGACCTTTGCAAAAATCCCCCTCCACCCAACAGCCGAAGCCCAAACCCAAGCTTCCGGCTGTTTTTTGTTCCCAATTTCCCTTTTTTCTCCCCGGATACCTG
>NZ_JAPWBA010000022.1:0-15704 GCF_041433195.1 Neisseria sp. 27098_8_139 | reverse complement strand
AAAATTAATCACAGACATGTTTTAAAAGGGTTTTTATTTTATAAAAAACTCAATCAAACTTTCTACACAATCCATACATACAAAAAAATACAAACAAAGGCCGTCTGAAATGCTCTTTCAGACGGCCTTTTGAATTTAACCCTCGCTTGAATTTATATTGTTGGCGCTTGTTTTTTGGTATGATGTTTCCTTGATTCTTTTATATCAGCCTCGAGTTTGCTATGTCTGTCTATACCAGTGTTTCCGACGCTCAAATGCGTGATTTCCTACTGCAATATGATTTAGGAGATTTTGTTTCTTTGCAGGGGATTGCTCAAGGAATTACTAATAGTAATTATTTTTTAACTACTTCAACCGGTCGTTATGTATTGACTGTTTTTGAGGTTTTAAAATCAGATGAACTGCCTTTCTTTTTAGAACTCAACCAGCATTTGAGTCTGAATGGTGTTGCCTGCGCTGCTCCGATTACTCGTAAAGATGGCGGACTGCATTCTATTTTGGCCGGAAAACCGGCTTGTTTGGTTACTTGTTTGAATGGTTCTGATACTGGCTGGCCAACTGAAGCTCAATGCTTCCATACCGGTGCTATGCTGGCCAAAATGCATTTAGCCGGCCAAGACTTTCCTTTAAAAATGAAAAATCCTCGTTATGATGACTGGTGGCATGATGCCTGTACTCAGTTGCTACCTGTTTTAGATTCCGAAGATGCCGCACTGCTTCAATCTGAAATTACTGCTTTAGATGAAAATCTAGGAGAGCATTTGCCTTCCGGTATTATCCATGCCGATTTATTTAAGGACAACGTATTACTTAATGGAGATGAAGTTTCCGGCTTTATCGACTTCTATTATGCGTGTAACGGTAATTTCATGTACGACCTGGCAATTGCGGTTAACGATTGGGCACGAACAGCTGATAACAAATTAGACCCTGCCCTTTATGATGCCTTTATCCACGGCTATGAAAGCGTACGTCCATTATCTGATGAAGAATGCGCGTATTTCCCTACTGCACAAAGAGCCGGATGTATTCGTTTCTGGGTATCTCGTCTGCTCGATTTCCATTTCCCTCAATCAGGAGAAATGACGTTTATTAAAGATCCAAATGCATTTAGAGATCTATTATTGAGTCTTAAATAATATATAGATAAAAGGCCGTCTGAAATTCAGACGGCCTTTTATCTAATGCCCTCCCCCGCCGGAACCGCTAAACGGAGGTCTTGCCAACCAAATAATGGGGATCATGCTGATGAATATGATACTGCCTGCCAAGAAGATTTCATTTGAACCAATAATAAAGCCTTGTTGTGAAATGGTACTATTTATCGCATCCAGGGCTTGCTCTTTGCTCAGTCCATTGACCATCATGCCTTGAATAGATTGGTTGCTGATTGAGGACAATAAATTAATATGTTCGGTCAGTTGAGTATGGTGCAGAGCTTCGCGTCGTTCCCACATGGTGCTGACAACAGATACTCCGACACCGCCCATAAAGACACGCAAGAAATTAGACAGGCTACTTGCCGAGGCAATTTGGTTGCCTTTCATATGCGACAAGGTAATACTGGTCAAAGGCAGGAAGAACATGGCTACGCCTAAACCCTGCCAAAACTGCGGCCAAACGACGTTGCTCATATCCATACCGGCATAGAAATCGGTTCGCCAATGGAATGTGTAGGCAAACACCAAGAAGCTGGCGCTGACAAACAGACGCATATCGACGCGATTACCAAACTTACCGATAATCGGCGACAGAATAATCGGCAGGAAGCCCACCGGTGCAGCAGCTAGGCCGGCCCAAGTAGCGGTATAGCCGAGATTTGATTGCAACACTAAAGGCAGCAGGGTCAATGTGCCCATATAGACCATGAAGCCCAACGATGTAGCAACGACGCCTATTGTGAAGTTTCTATTTTTAAACAATGACAAATCGACAATCGGGTATTTCTCGCCCAGCTCCCAAACAATAAAATATGTCAGAAACACCAAAGCGGTAACGCCCAAAACGATAATCTCTCCCGAGGCAAACCAGTCCAATTCCTTGCCCCTATCCAACATCATTTGTAATGCGCCGATACCGACGATCATCAACACCAGCCCAACATAATCGATTGGCGCCCTGACGATTTCAGTTTCCCTGTGTCTAAGCTGTTTCCAAGAAATAGTTGCAGACAAAATCCCGATCGGGATATTGATAAAGAAAATCCATCCCCAATGCCAGTTGTCCGAGATCCAACCGCCCAAAATCGGCCCCAATACAGGGGCAACAACGACGGTCATCGCCCATAAGGCCAGTGCCAATGTTCGTTTTTCAGGCGGATAGGAAGCCATCAACAGGCTTTGGGACAAGGGAATCAATGGCCCGGCGATGAAGCCTTGCAATACACGGAAAAAAACCAAGGCTTGAAGAT
Organism: Neisseria sp. 27098_8_139; assembly: GCF_041433195.1. NCBI lineage: Bacteria > Pseudomonadati > Pseudomonadota > Betaproteobacteria > Neisseriales > Neisseriaceae > Neisseria > Neisseria sp. 27098_8_139. Next base: position 13,294 of record NZ_JAPWBA010000022.1, on the reverse strand, counting down.
TATGTGCAATGCCACACAGCCATGACGTTACGACAAACCCGATCACAGCGGCGATAAAGATTTTGACCTCGCCAAACCGCTTGGCCAAAAAACCTGTCAGAGGAACGGAAATGGCATTGGCTACGGCAAATGAGGTAATCACCCAAGTCCCCTGCGTGGTAGCCGCACCCAAATCCCCTGCAATAACAGGCACGGCGACGTTGGCGATGGTGCTGTCCAAGACTTCCATAAATACGGCCAAGCTGAGCGCCAAAGTTGCCAACACCAGCTTAAACCCTTGTAACGGCGGATAATTCATATTTATAAACTATAAGACAACCGCCAAAGCGGTCGATTGAAGAGAATCAATATTTCAGACGGCCTGAGCCTTCAATAAAAGACTCAGGCCGTCTGAAAAGATTATTTTGCGTATTGTTCGAAGATTTTATCGACTAAAGCATCGGCGGCTTTCCAATCCACACTTTCCGTTTCCGGCAATGCAGTATTTTGTTCCGCTTCGGCAGTCATGGCTTTACCGCTGCCCTTCTCGGCAATATCGACTTTAACAGTCATCGACAAACCGACACGGAGCGGATTTTGTTGCAATTCTTTAGCATCCAAACTGATACGCACCGGCACACGTTGCACAACTTTAATCCAGTTGCCCGTTGCATTTTGCGCCGGCAGTAATGAGAACGCACTACCCGTACCTGCCGACAAACCCATTACCTTGCCATGGTAAACCACTTTACTGCCGTACAAATCGGCTGTCATTTCAACAGGCTGGCCGATTTTCATTTTGCGCAGTTGCGATTCTTTAAAGTTGGCATCCACCCACAATTCAGACAGGGGCACAACAGCCATCATCGGCGTACCTTGTGCGATACGTTGGCCGACTTGGACATTGCGTTTGGCAATTTGGCCGCTGATCGGCGAACGGATTTGCGTACGTTGCAAATTCAGCCAGGCGTCTTTGATGTGGCTGATGGCCGTCTGAACTGCCGGTTGTTGGCGCAGAGGAATATTGTTGCCCAACGCTGCCTGAGCAGAAACTTCTTCCGCCTCAACCGCTTTCACTGCAGCCTGAGCCTGAACCACAGCGGCACGGGCATGGCTGAGTTCTTCACCGGAAACCGCTTCCGTACCTGCCAAAGATTCACGGCGGCGCAAATCGGCTTGTACACGGGCCAAATCGGCTTTGCGCAACAACACTTGCGCTTTGGCTTTAGAATTGACCGCAGCTTGCTGCTTGTTTTGACGAATGGCCTGAATCAATTCATTTTGCGCACGATCGTATGCCAGCTGAAAATCGCTGTCGTCCAAAGCCACCAACACATCGCCTTTTTTCACGACATCCGTATCGTCATACATGACTTTGCGCACCGTGCCGTTCACCTGCGGCGTAATCATCACCAAATGACCGGCCACATAAGCATCTTCCGTTTCTTCTTCATGCTGCCAAAACAGGAAATACGCCAAAGCAACTCCTGCTGCCGCAATAAGGAATAGAAGCGTAACGATAACCAAATTGCGTTTGCGATGCGTTTTAGCGCCGGAAGCGGCTACTTCCGGTTCTTTTTGGACATTATTTTTTTCTGATTGAGTATCCATAAGTCCCAACTTTAATTCTGCACATGTGATAACGATATTATTGTCTTGCTGGGCGCTGACTTATACCATCAGTCCCCAATACGCGCGTTTAACGCGCTAAAGGGTCATATTCTATAGTTACACTTTATTCATTACAATAATTTCTTCCGGTAGCAAATGTAAATAAGGTAAGCAAAAGGCCGTCTGAAATCACTTTCAGACGGCCTGCGTTTTAATAAAACGTCTATTTCTGATTTAATTTAAAGCCTCCGCCCAACTGGGCATTGAGGTTACTCCAAGCTGTCAGATATTCTGCATGGTATTGAACCGCAGACATTTTCGTACGCACAGCTTCGTCTTGTTTTTGCAAAGCGGTCAAGCCGTTATCCAAACCTGCACGAACACGTCCTTTCGCATTTTGTACAGATTTATCCGCGATATTGACCATCTTATTCCAAGTATCTTGTCGGCTTTTCAGGCTTTGATAGTCGACTACAGCATCTGCCGCCGAACGCATGGCATTCAAAACAGTTTGGTCATACACGGCAACCTGCTCGTTATATTGGGCACGTTTGCCCGCCAATTTCGATTGCAGCGCCCCGGAAGTAAATAATGGCAGATTCAAAGCCGGAACGATGCCCAACATACCGGAAGTTCGTCCGCGAATCAGATTGAACGCATCAATGTGCGTCATACCTGCCAAAACTTTCAACTCGATATTTGGGTAAAACTCTGCTTCGGTCGATTTGACGATATGCCATTTCTCTTCAAGCAAAGCTTTTTGCGCCGCGATATCGGGGCGGGCCGCCAGCAAATCCGCTTCGATACGGCTAACCGGCAATGACGGCACAGCCGCCATTTTTTCCGGAACCTGTCCATTCAATGCACCCGGTATACGGCCAGTCAATACAGCCAGACTGTTGCGGATTTTCTCATTTTTCTGAGTCCATGCCGATTTTTCAAGCTGCAATTGTTGTTGCGCCATTTCCAGAGCGTGCAAGGCATCGGCAGGAGCCAGCTGCGCTTTAACGCGTTGTTGCATCAGTTTCAATGCTTTATCCGCCAGCTCTATGCGCGTATCCAGTAAAGCCAGTTGTTCTGTTGCCATCTGCCACGCAAAATATTGGGCGGCTACGGCGTGAGCCAACTCGGTGTGGATATGATGCGCTTCATACACCGTAGCCCTGCTTTTTCCCAAAACAGCTTGAATCTGCTCTCGGTTTTTACCCCAAAAGTCGAAAACCAAGCTGCCTTGTAAAGCTGCGTGCGCCAAAACCAATGTATGGTCGGTATCGACCATACCGGCTTGAGGTTTGGGTGAAACATAGGTACCAATACCAGTTACACCCAAGCCGACTTGCGGTTTGTTTGCGGCTCCTACAACGCCCAGCTGCGCCTGAGCCTGCTCAAACCTTGCCTTGACGACACGCAGATTGGTAGACGTCTGAATCGCGGAAGCAATCAAATTGTTTAATTTTTTATCTTTCAGCTTCATCCACCAGCCGTCTTGGGCAGTAGCGGCAGATTGGCCTTGCGGCAGCGGATAGGCTGTTGTCTCATCCAAAGGCGACTGTTTACCGAACGGCGCACATGCCGCCAACAGCGAAACAGCGGCAACGCATACGCTTGATTTGACCAAACCTAATTTCATACAGACTCCGTTTATGTGTGCCTGCCGCAGACCATCAGGCCGTCTGTTGTTAATTGCCCAAACGGTTCAACAGCTTACCCAATAGGTGTTGCAGCGTATCATAATCCTCTTTCGTGAAATCTTCCCACGCCTGGCCGCTCTGACGGGCAATTTGCGGCCATACTTCGTGGATGAAGGTCTCACCTGAAGGGGTCAATTTTAGCACAATCTGACGGCGGTCTTTTTGATTGATATAACGCTCTACCCAGCCGCGCTCAACCATGTCGTCCGACAGGCGTGTCGCACTGGTACGCGTCAAGTCCATCAGGTCGCTCAAGCGCGAAGGCAGGATTTCGCTGTTTGGGCTGACGTAAACCGCCATCAGGGAAAACCACAGGTTTTCATTGATGCCGAACGCTTTCAGGTTTTCGTTCAAATGGCTGCTCAAACGTTCGGTTACAATGCGCAACATGCGGGATACTTGGTTTTGCTGCTCTGGAAACTGCGGCAGACGGGTAGAAAGCAAACGCATTGCGTTGACTAATTCGGTTTGTGAAAAACTCATAAATTCCTTCTTTCTGAGTGAATTATTTTATTCGATATCAATCAAAATATGATGTAATAATTTACTTTAAGATACCAATCACTTACTTTAAGACGTTATACTGATTCAGATGATTATTTTAGTGTATGAAAATCTGATAATCGGTTACATGCTCCTACTAAACGGGGTTTTCTATGCCTAAATCATGAAAATTCGACCATAAAAAGGCCGTCTGAAACCTTGATGACAACTTTCAGACGGCCTCCATAACGGATTAAAATAAGCTTTTCCACTTGTACCGGATTCAAACCATGAACACTTCCGCCTTTTTCCCCCATATCACCCTTATCGGTGTCGGTTTAATCGGCGGATCGTTCATGCTCGATCTCAAACGCTTGGGACTGGTGCAAACCGTTACCGGCATCGATACCAATGCCGACAACCTCAATTACGCACTCGAATGCGGCATCATTGACCATGCCTATCCGAATATTTGCGCCGAAAGCATTAGCAATGCCGATTTGGTTTTGATTGCTACGCCTGTCTCCGTCCTGCCTGACGTATGCCGCGACATCAAGCCCTTCTTAAAAGACACTGCCTGCGTTTCCGATGTCGGCAGTACCAAACAATCGGCACTCAATGCCTTCCGCACCCACTTATCCGACCGCCTGCCGCAATGTTTTGCCGCCCACCCGATTGCCGGCTCGGATCAAAGCGGCGCAAAATCCGCGCGTTGCGGCTTGTTTCAAAACAGCCGACTTATCATTACGCTACACGGACAAGAGGTTTCAGACGGCCTGAGACGGCTAAAAAGCCTGTGGCAGGCGGTTGGTTCGCAAATTTCAACCATGAGCGCCGAAGAACACGACAATATTTTTGCCGCCGTTTCCCACTTGCCGCACTTGGCCGCCTTTGCCTATGTCCACGCTTTGGTTGACCATCCGCACGGCAAAGACTACCTCCCCTATGCCGCCACCGGCTTTCGCGACTTTACCCGCATCGCTTCCAGCCATCCTGCCGTTTGGACCGACATCTGCATGGCCAACCGCCCTGCCCTGCTCAAACTGACCAGCGATTTAAAAGAACAATTATCCAAATTGGAACAGCTCCTTTCAGACGGCAACAAAACCGAGCTTTACCGCTATTTTGAAGAAGCCGCACAAATGCGTAATGACTGGCTGAAAAACCGTTAAACATGTTTTCAGACGGCCTGATACCTTCCCAGTTAAAATCTTCATCACAATAAAAAGGGCATCTGTTTAGAAGATGCCCTTTTAGATTTCTTACGACTTCAACGTTTCACTCAGTCTTTCAAACGGAACTCAGCCGCTCTGGCGTGCGCGGTCAAGCTTTCGCCATGCGCCAACACGCTGGCGGTTTTGCCCAACTTCTGCGCCCCTTGTTCTGAAACCTGAATCAGACTGGAGCGTTTTTGGAAGTCATATGTTCCCAAAGGAGAAGAGAAACGCGCCGTGCGGCTGGTCGGTAAAACGTGGTTGGGGCCTGCGCAATAGTCGCCAAGGCTTTCACTGGTATAGCGTCCCATGAAAATCGCACCGGCGTGGCGGATTTTTTTCGCCCACTCTTGCGGATTTTCGACCGACAGTTCTAAGTGTTCGGGAGAAATATAGTTGGCGATTTCGCAGGCTTCGTCCAAATCTTTAGCCAAAATCATTGCGCCTCGGTTGCCCAATGAAGCTTCAATAATCGCACGGCGTGGCATGGTTTCAATCAAGCGGTTCATGGCCGTCTGAACTTCGTCCAAATACGCTTGAGAAGTACCAATCAAAATCGCTTGTGCAATTTCATCGTGTTCCGCCTGACTGAACAAATCCATGGCCACCCAATCGGCAGGCGTCGTACCATCGGCAATCACCAAAATTTCAGACGGCCCTGCCACCATATCGATGCCGACCACGCCGAACACGCGTCGTTTTGCCGCAGCGACAAAGGCATTGCCCGGGCCGGTAATCTTATCGACTTGAGGCACAGATTCCGTACCATAAGCCAAAGCCGCAACCGCCTGCGCTCCGCCGACCGTAAACACTTTGGTTACACCGGCCACAAAAGCAGCCGCCAACACGATATCGTTGCGCTCGCCTTTCGGAGTGGGAACGACCATGATGATTTCTTTCACGCCGGCAACGTGGGCAGGCATGGCGTTCATGATGACGGAACTTGGATAAGCGGCTTTACCGCCCGGAACATAAATACCGACACGGTCAAGCGGCGTAATCTGTTGACCCAAAAGCGTGCCGTCTTCGTCTTCGTAAGTCCACGACTCCATTTTTTGGTGTTTATGGTAGCTTTCCACACGTCGCGCGGCCGTTTTCAAGGCCGTCTGAATGTTTTCGGGCAAACGCTCAAACGCAGACTGCAAATCGTCTTGCGTCAAGATTAAATCGTCGATGGTTTGAGCGGATGTACCGTCGAAGCGGTTGGTGTATTCAATCAGCGCCGCATCGCCGCGTTTTTGAACATCGGCACAGATGTCGGCAACAATACGGTCGATTTCAGGGTTTTGCGCGGTTTCAAAAGCAAGCAGTGCTTTGAGTTCAGCTTGAAAATCAGGGGATTGGGTGTCGAGTTTCTTCATGGTTTGCTCTCTTCCTTTTTTCGTTCCTATTGTTTTCAGACGGCCTCAGCCACACACATGCCGTCTGAACATTATCTTTTCAAAAAACCTTTTTTCTGCAAAAACGCCAACATATGCGGCCGCACAGGATCGCCCAAGGTTTTGGCCAGCGATTCTTTCCAAGGTATCGGGCTGCCCTTGCGTAACTCATAATAATCCGCCACTGCCTGATTATAGGCTTCAACCGCCTCGGCATTCAGGCTCGGACAGGTGTTTTCGGCATAGACCATTTCCTTAGGCAGGCGCGGTTTGAGCGGTGGGTCTTGGTCGGGATAACCGAGGCACAACCCCACCAAAGGCACGCAATAATCCGGCAAGTTCAACACGTCCGACACTTTTTGCGCATCATTGCGCAACGCGCCGATATACACGCCGCCCAGCCCAAGCGATTCGGCGGCAAGCAATACGTTTTGCGCCATAATGCCTGCATCGACCGCGCCAATCAGGGTGACTTCCGCCCAATCAATTTGCGCATCAAGAAACATCGCCTTGTGTTTGGAAAAATCGATGCAAAACAATAAAAATTCCGCACAATGGACAATATAAGGGGCGCTTCCTGCCGCTTCATGTATCCCCTGCCTCAGCGCAAGATCGGATACGCGGATGATGGAAACGCATTGCAGGTTGTTGGAAGTCGAAGCCTGCTGTCCGGCGCGAACCAGCGTATCGAGGATTTCATCTGCAATCGGTTCGGAAGTAAACCTGCGGATGGAACGATGGGAAAGAATCGTATCGAGTGTCGGTTTGCTTTGCATCATGACGGGGCTTTCAAACTGGGTTGGCAGACAGTTTTTGCCAAAAACTTTTCAGACGGCCTTGGCGGCATTTTCAAATGCCTGAATAATCGGATTCAACAGCGCATATTTGGTTTTCAACGCCGCCTTGTTGACCACCAAGCGGCTGGAAATATCAGCCACATGTTCCACAGCTTCCAAACCATTGGCCTTCAATGTATTGCCGCTCGAAACCAAATCGACAATCGCGTCGCTCAAACCGACCAAAGGCGCAAGCTCCATCGAGCCGTACAGTTTGATGATGTCCACATGCACACCCTTGTCGGCAAAGTGTTCGGCGGCGATGTCGGGATATTTGGTGGCAATCCGCAAGCGGCTGCCGGGTTTGGACGCGGCGGCGTAATCAAAACCTTTTTTAACTGCAACCATCATGCGGCATGAGGCGATGTACAAATCCAAAGGTTGATACAGGCCATCTCCGCCATGCTCGATCAACACATCCTTACCGGCAATACCGAAATCCGCCGCACCATATTGCACATAAGTCGGCACGTCGGTCGCGCGTACAATTACCAAACGGATGTTGTTATGATTCGTGCCAATAATCAGCTTGCGCGACTTTTCCGGCTCTTCCGCAGGCACAATACCGGCGGCAGCTAACAGCGGCAGGGTTTCCTCAAAAATTCGCCCCTTAGATAAAGCAATCGTTAAAAGTGTGTCGGTCATTTTTTTCTTCTCCTTTGCCATATCAAAAGCAAGAAGGCCGTCTGAAATCTACAACCCATTTCAGACGGCCTTAACTACGGTTTTACAATAAAGTTTTCACATCAGCCGCAATCGTTTCCGGCTCGCTGCCATAAGGCGAGAAAATCGCCACTTCACCGTTTTTATCAATCAAATATGCACCTGAAGAGTGGTCGACCAAATAGTTTTCGCTGTCTTCTTTTTGGTTGACTTTAGCCGATACCACACGGTATTGCTGTTTGATGACAGGCAGGCTTTGATCGCCGGTTGCCGTCAGGCCGATAAAATCAGGGTTGAACTGTTTGGCGTATTTGCCGATTACCTCAGGCGTATCGCGCTCAGGGTCGATGCTGACAAATACTACTTTCACGTCTTTAGCCTGATCGCCCAATTGTTTCAACGTGTCGCTGTAAGTCAGCAACTCGGTTGGGCATACATCAGGACAGTGGGTATAACCGAAAGACAGGATAACCACTTTGCCTTTCAAATCGCTCAGGCTGAAAGGTTTGCCGTCGCCATCGGTCAATGTGAAATCGCCGCCAATGTCTTCTTTGCGCATATCGGTACCGCGAGCTTGCACTTTGGGCGCAGACTCACCGGAAGCAGCAGGCGCAGCAGAAGCGGCAGGTGTCGAAGAAGCCTCTTTGGCCTCCTCTTTAGGCTGACAAGCAGCTAGAGCAGCCAACGCAAAAGCACTGAGTAGGAAAGTTCGTGTAACGGAAAGCATAAATTTTCTCCAAAACCGTTTCAAATAAGTGCGGCCAAATAACTGCCCGGCCGATATAAAAACAAAACATCTTCATATTAACGCGTTTGACACATTAAATATAGCCCTTTTTGCAGGTAAATACTGCTTTTTTTGTTTTAAAATCTGCCTTCCATTTAGATAACCATCAAACACAAAAAGTTTAATTTATTAAAAATCAAACAAATATAAAAATAATCCAATTTTTTTTTCAATTACTGCTTTACAAGATTTGAGAACTCGCTATAATGACGACTTCTTCGCTAGCCCAGGTGGCGAAATTGGTAGACGCAGGGGACTCAAAATCCCCCGCCGCAAGGTGTGTCGGTTCGAGTCCGACCCTGGGCACCAAATTAAAAAACCTCTTGATTCAGTCAAGAGGTTTTTTGCTATTTATCATTTGCAAAAACCTTCTCCTTACTCAAACTGTCAACAATCCACCCACATCAAACTCAATAAAACTGTTTTTTTATTTCTTTAAAATCAAAAGATAATCTATTTTTACTCCTTAAACGTTAAAAGATGAAAGATTTTGTCTTGCTTGTACAGTCGGATTGCGTTATCGTTTCTACTCTTTTTCACAAACTCTGTGTTTCTTCCCAATTGCTTGGATAGTCTGACTGTCATCGTATTCCCTCAGTGCGCGTACCCTAAATCGCTGCTTGGTGGAATTGCATTACAGGTGCTGTGGTGAGGCGGATTGTTCCTATTGGTTTGAAACCATATAAAAGAGGTCAATATGCAATTATCTGGCGCACAAATCATCGTGCAAAGTCTCAAAGCCGAAGGTGTCGAGTATGTATTCGGCTATCCGGGCGGCGCGGTTATCGAAATCTACGATGCCCTTTTCCAACTCAATAAATTCAAGCACATCCTGGTTCGCCACGAGCAGGCGGCCGTACATGCGGCAGATGCTTATGCCCGTGTCAGCGGCAAAGTCGGCGTTGCCTTGGTGACTTCCGGCCCAGGCGTGACCAATGCGCTGACCGGTATCGCCACTGCTTACAGCGACTCCATTCCGTTGGTAGTCATCAGCGGCCAGGTGGGCAACTCCCTTATCGGGACAGACGCATTCCAAGAAGTGGATACAGTCGGCATTACCCGCCCTTGTGTCAAACACAATTTCTTGGTAACCAATATCGCTGAGTTGGCAGACACCATCAAAAAAGCTTTCCAAATCGCCGCAAGCGGCCGTCCGGGTCCCGTTGTTGTTGATGTTCCTAAAGATGTCACCCAAGCGATGGCTAAATTCAGCTATCCGCAAGAAGACATCTTCATCCGCTCTTACCAACCGGTTGTACAAGGCCACATCGGTCAAATCAAAAAAGCCGTACAAATGCTGGCTTCCGCCAAACGCCCTATTGTTTACTTTGGCGGCGGTGTGGTTTTGGGCAATGCCTCTGAGGAAATGACCAAATTTGTCCGCATGATCGGCGCTCCTTGTACCGGTACATTGATGGGCTTGGGTGCATACCCTTCCAGCGACCGCCAATTCTTAGGCATGTTGGGCATGCACGGTACTTACGAAGCCAACCTCGCCATGCAGAATGCAGACGTTGTACTGGCAATCGGTGCGCGCTTTGATGACCGCGTGATTTCCGTACCGTCCAAATTCTTTGAAAAAGCCAAAAAAATTATTCATATCGACGTTGACCCGTCCAGCATTGCCAAACGCGTCAAAGTGGATATCCCGATTGTCGGCGACGTGAAAAACGTATTGTCCGAAATGATTCAATTGTGGGGCAAACAAGAATCTGCACCTGCAGCCGACTCATTGGATAAATGGTGGAAAAGCATTGAAGAATGGCGTTCGCGCAACTGCCTGTGGTTTGATAATGAAAGCGAAATCATCAAACCGCAATACGTCATTCAAAAACTAGCCGAAATCACCAATAATTCTGCCATCATCACCTCCGACGTCGGTCAACACCAAATGTTTACCGCTCAATATTACCCATTCGAGCGTCCTCGCCAATGGCTCAATTCCGGCGGTTTAGGCACAATGGGCGTCGGCTTGCCATATGCCATCGGTGCGAAACTGGCTGCTCCTGATCAAGATGTATTCTGTATCACCGGCGAAGGCTCGATTCAGATGAACATCCAAGAGCTGTCAACCTGCTTCCAATACCGCGTTCCGGTTAACGTCGTTACCCTGAACAACGGCTATCTCGGCATGGTTCGCCAATGGCAGGAACTGTATTACGGCAACCGCGAATCGGAAACCTATTTCGATTCCCTGCCCGATTTCGTCAAACTGGCTGAAGCATACGGACACATTGGCATCCGTGTGGACAAAAAATCCGATGTTGAAGGCGCGCTTTTGGAAGCAGTCAAACAAAAAGACCGTTTGGTATTTATGGACTTCTTGACCGACAAGAAACAAAACGTGCTGCCCATGGTCGGCAACGGCAAAGGCTTGGACGAGATGGTTCTGCCGCCGCATATGCGCGAAACATTGTCAGCGTAAGGAGAGAAAAATGCGACATATCTTATCTATTCTGATGGAAAACGAATCAGGTGCGATGAGCCGTGTGGTAGGTTTGTTCTCCGCACGCGATTACAATATCGACTCCTTGGCTGTTGCACCAACCGAAGACAAAACCTTGTCTCGCATGACCATCGTTACCCATGGCGACGAACACGTTATCGAGCAAATCACCAAACAGCTCAACAAACTGATTGAAGTTATCAAAGTGGTCGATTTGAACGAAAGCCGTTTTGTCGAACGCGAGCTGATGTTGGTAAAAGTCCGCGCCGTAGGTAAAGACCGTGACGAATTCCTGCGATTGACCGAAATCTACCGTGGCAGCGTCATTGACGTAACAGACCGCAGCTACACCATCGAAATCACAGGTTCTACCGAAAAACTCGACTCTTTCCTCGAAACAGTCGGTCGTGCTCAAATTTTGGAAACCGTACGCACAGGCGCAGCCGGTATCGGTCGTGGCGAGCGTATTTTGAAAATTTAACGCTGTATCGTTCAGACGGCCTTTTACTTTCTACAAAGGCCGTCTGAAAAACAGTAGGAGACAAATATGTCAAGCATCCAAATCGTTGCATTAGTTACCGTCAAACCCGAATACACCGAGGCTCTGGCTGCCCAGTTAAAAGACTTGGTCAAAGCCAGCCGTGCAGAAGAAGGCAACATCAGCTACGACCTGCACCAAGAAATCGGCAAACCCAACCGTTTCGTATTCGTAGAAAGCTGGAAATCCCAAGCAGCTATTGACGAACACAATGCCAGCGAACATTTCCAAAACTTCGTCAAATCCATCGAAGGAAAAACCGAAGCATTGGAAATCGTCTTGATGAACCAAGTCCCCGCTTAAACCCCTATTACTTTTAACTCAACCCGGATTATCCGGAACCCTCTTACACTAAGGAAATAAAATGCAAGTTTATTACGATAAAGACGCTGACCTTTCTCTGATCAAAGGCAAAACCGTTGCCATCATCGGTTACGGTTCACAAGGTCACGCACACGCAGCAAACCTGAAAGATTCCGGCGTAAATGTCGTAATCGGTCTGCGCCAAGGCGGCTCTTGGAAAAAAGCCGAAGCAGCCGGCCACGACGTGCGCACCGTTGCTGAAGCAACCAAAGCAGCCGACGTTGTAATGATTCTGTTGCCTGACGAAAACCAACCTATCGTATACAAAAACGAAATCGAGCCTAACTTGAAAGAAGGCGCAGTATTGGCGTTTGCCCACGGCTTCAACGTACACTACAACCAAATCGTACCTCGCGCCGACCTCGACGTTATCATGATCGCCCCTAAAGGCCCAGGCCACACCGTACGCAGCGAATTCCTGAAAGGCGGCGGTGTACCTTCCCTGATCGCAGTTTACCAAGATAAAAGTGGCAAAGCCAAAGACATCGCCCTGTCTTACGCAGCAGCCAACGGCGGCACTAAAGGCGGCGTAATCGAAACCAACTTCCGCGAAGAAACCGAAACCGACCTCTTCGGCGAACAAGCCGTATTGTGCGGCGGTGTGGTCGAGTTGATTAAAACCGGCTTTGAAACCCTGACCGAAGCAGGCTACGCGCCCGAAATGGCCTATTTCGAGTGTCTGCACGAAATGAAGCTCATCGTTGACCTGATTTACGAAGGCGGCATCGCCAACATGAACTACTCCATTTCCAACAACGCGGAGTACGGCGAATACGTTACCGGCGTGGAAGTTATCAACGACAAATCGCGCGAGGCCATGCGCAACGCCTTGAAACGCATCCAAACCGGCGAATACGCCAAAATGTTCATCCAAGAAGGTGCCGTCAACTACGCCAGCATGACTGCCCGCCGCCGCCTGACTGCCGACCACCAAATCGAAAAAGTTGGCGCACAACTGCGTTCTATGATGCCTTGGATCGCTAAAAACAAACTGGTTGACCAAGACAAAAACTAATCTGTCTTTCAAACAAATGAAACCTGCCTGATTACTCAGGCAGGTTTTTATAATTTTAAAACCCAATACACTATAAATCTCACTCAACAAGGCCGTCTGAAGACAATATAAACGACATTTAAACTCCAACCTCAATGCCGTCTTTTATGATTCTCCTAAAATTTCCTTTTAAAAAAACATATTACGAAATAAACGACTATTTTCCATACCTACTCTGTCTGCAAAAAACAACGTTTCCCAACAAAATACGCCTAAAACAAGAGGAAAATTTGTTTTCTTAAGCCATAAC
>NZ_JAPWBA010000021.1:0-16312 GCF_041433195.1 Neisseria sp. 27098_8_139 | reverse complement strand
AAACCACACCGAGTAAAGACAGCTATGCCCGTTGAATAAAGAAAAACGGCCTCTACAAACTCGGTTACAAACAACATACCCGTACCGATGAAGAAGGCTATAGTGGATTAAATTTAAATCAGGGCAAGGCGACGAAGCCGTAGACAGTACAATTAGTACGGCAAGGCGAGGCAACGCCGTACTGGTTTAAATTTAATCCACTATATATCGAGAAATTGCACATCACTCCCGCCAATACCCATGAGTGCACCCATCTGTCGCCTTTGCTGGAAGGTATAGCCGAAGATACGACCGTCTATGCCGACAAAGGCTATGACAGCGCGGAAAACCGACAACATCTGAAAGAACATCGGTTGCTGGACGGCATTATGCGCAAAGCCCACCGCAGCCGTCCACTGACGGAAGCGCAAACCAAACGTAACCGATTATTTGTCGAAAACCCGTTATGTGGTCGAACAAAGCTTCGGTACGCTGCACCGTAAATTCCGCTACGCCCGGGCAGCCTATTTTGGTCTGCTCAAAGTAAGCGCGCAAAGCCATCTGAAGGCGATGTGTTTAAACCTGTTGAAAGCGGCTAACAGGCTAAGTGTGCCTGTTGCTGCCTAAAAGGCGGCCGGATGCCTGATTATGGGGTATCCAGGGAGGATTAAGGGGGCATTTGGGTAGAATTAGGAGTGATTTGGGGAGGGAAATAGTCGAAAACCTGTTTTTGGGTTTCGGTTGTCGAGGGAAGGGCTTTTTTGCAAAGGTCTCGGATAGCCTCTTGTCGGATGAGGATATAAAAGATAAAGGGAATAAAGAGATGTACTTAAATGTATTTGATGGAAAACGGAATAGGGCAACTGTGCAGAGGGGCTACTCTTTGATACAGCTGTTGGTGGTGATGTTGTTGGTTTCAATATTGGCGACGGTGGCATTTACGGCCTACCGGGAATCGGTCCGCTCGGCCAACCTGCGTGCGGCTCATGCAGCCCTGCTGGAAAATGCGCGCTTTATGGAGCAGTTCTACACGAAGAAGGGCAGCTTTAAGCTGACGTCGACGAAATGGCCGGAGTTGCCGGTGAAGGAGGCGGGCGGTTTCTGTATCAGGATGAGTGGTCAGGCTAAGGGGATCTTGGAGGGGAAGTTTACTTTGAAGGCGGTGGCGCTGGACAGGGAGGCGGAACCGAGGGTGTTGCGCTTGAACGAGTCGCTGACGGCGGTGGTGTGCGGGAAGATGAAGGTGAAGGGCAGCTGTACGGACGGTGAGGAGATATTTAGGGGTAATGATACGGAGTGTAAACCATTTGGCGCATAGAGTGGTTGTCTGAAGGGATAAAAGAAAAAAGGGCAAAAGAAAAGGACGTGCGTGGGAACGTCCTTTGGTGAATGAAGATGGGTTATTCGCTCCAGCTGACCCAGCCCAGCATCCAAGTAAGGAGAATCAGACCACCAAATACAATACGGTAGTAGGCAAAAGGCACATAGTTTTTACTGGAGACAAATTTCAGCAATGCTTTTACTGCCAATAAACCGGCGATAAATGCTGCGATAAAACCGATAGCAATTTGTCCGACATCTTGCAAGGTAAAGAGTTTGTAGTTTTTTAAGATATCGTAACCTGTTGCCGCAATCATCATCGGTACGGCAAGGAAGAATGAGAACTCAGTAGCTGTTTTACGTTCCAGTCCCCATAGCATACCGCCCATGATGGTACTGCCTGAACGTGATGTACCAGGGATAAGGGCACAAATTTGGGCGCATCCTACAACAAATGCGTCGATTGGGCGCATATCATCTACATGATTGACTTTAGGTTTGGTTTTTGCTTGGCGTTTTTCAACCCATAAAATGAAGAAACCACCCAGTACCAGCATGGTAGCAACGGTAATTGGGTTGAAAAGGTGTAATTTGATTTGTTTGCTGAACAATAGCCCCACAACCGCAGCCGGTATGAAGGCAATAAATAAATTCAGTACAAAGCGATTGGCTGTTCGTTCTTTACCCAATCCTTTTATGATATGGGTAAATCGTTGGCGGTATTCAAATACGACGGCTAATACGGCACCGAGTTGAATAGCAATTTCAAATACTTTTCCGTTGCTTTGAAAGTTCATTAAGTCACCGAATACAATCAGGTGACCGGTACTGGAAATAGGGAGAAACTCGGTTAAACCTTCGATAATACCGAGAATAAGTGCTTTAAATAAAATCAGAATGTCCATAAGTTTTCAGACGGCCTTGAGGCCGTCTTTCTTTTGTTGAATAGTTAAAGTGGTTTTGAGGATTGTTCGCGGCGGACTTTGACGATGAGCTCGTCTATGGTTTTCATACCTGCTTTCCAGTCGGTACCGTTGAAATTGATTTTGTATTTTCCACCGACGATGACAGTTGGTGTGTTTTCAATTCGATAAGTTTCCGTCAATTGCTGCATTTTTGCAGCAGCCGATGCGGCAGCAGGACTATTGTAGGTTTGAAGCAGTTTTTTACTGTCAAAACTCGTCTGTTTACCCACCCATGATCGGAATACATTGGTATCGGCCAGGTTGATTTTTTGTTCGTAAACTGCTTTGAAGATGACTGGATTAGCTTGATATTTCAAACCTGAAAGATTAACGGCTGCGGCAACCTTGGCCAAACCCAACATTTCAGGCATCCAAACGACGTGCTCCGTCCGTAAGGAAACATCTTTAGCAAAGGTTTTACTGTGTTGCAACAAAACCGGATCGAGATGGTAACAATGGACGCAGAAGTAGCCGAAAAACTCAAGCACTTCAATTTTGCCGGCTTGTTGCTGCGGGATAGGGCGACTGAGGACAGTATAGTCCACGCCCTCGGTAGCAGCCTGAGCACTCAGACTGAGCAGGCTCAGGCCGAGTGCGGCAATGGTTTGTTTTATACTCTGCTTCATCAGTGATTCCATTATTTGGTAGAACGAATCAAGCTGTTGATATTATGGCCTTGCAGGTTTTTTTGCAGTTTTACAGCGGCTTCCTGCGGCATAGTGTTACTTTGAACTCGGTAAATGGTTTTGTCGCCGTTTTGCGATTCAACCACTCTTGAAGAAACACCTAAAATAGCCAATTTTGCACGTTGTGAGTCTGCGCTGGAGCGGTCTGCATATGAACCAAGTTGCAGGAATGCTTTTTTACCGCTGTTGGCAGCTGTTTCGGCTTTTTCTGCTGACTGTTTACTTACAGCGTTGCTGCTTTCTTTTGTTGCAGAGGCATTTGCTGCTTTACGTGCTTTTTCGATGCTGCCGCTGTTGAGGATTTGCTCAGGTGTCGGCTTGTTTTGTTTCTTGGCTTCGGCCGCTTTTTTCTCGGCCAGTTTGCGCTCGGCACGCTCTTTTTGTTTGGCAGTCAGTTGGTCGACTGCTTTTTTGTCTTTAGCAGCTTTATCGGTAGTTTCTTTTTCCGCTTTGGCTTTTTCTGCGCGTTTTTTCTCTAACTCAGCTTTTTTCTCAGCCAGTTTTTTCTTAGCAGTTTCTTTTTCTGCTTCAGTTTTTGCAGCTTTTTCTTTGGCTTCGTGTTCGGCTTTGTCGGCATCAGTTTTGTCTGCTCTTTCTTTGGCTTCACGTTCGGCTTTATCAGTGGCGGCTTTTTCAGCTTTTTCTTTAGCTTCGCGTTCAGCTTTATCGGCAGCAGCTTTCTCTGCTTTTTCTTTAGCTTCACGTTCTGCTTGTTCGGCTTTTTCCTGAGCTTCTTTTTCCGCTTGAGCTTTTTCTTCATCTGCTTGGGTAGATGAATTGTCGGTAGCTGGGCGTTTCTCTGCTTTGTCCTGAGGTTTCAGGATTTCAGGTTCTTCGCTTTGTTTAGGCTGAGTCAGCTCTTTGAAAACGTTTTGGTTGCCTTGGTTCAAGAAGAACAAAATACCGGCAATAATACCTGTTGCCAGTATCAGGCCGAAAAAGAAACCGGCCAAGCCTTTGCCATATTGTGTAGATTTTTTCATGACTTACCTTGTAATAATGTGTTCAGACGGTCTGAAGGGAGACTGTCTGAGTTTGGATTCGATATTTTATCAATAACCGTTATGGACGGCAAAATCCTGATGCTTTGTTTACTCTAGTTTTACTTAAACATAAAGATTCAGGCCGTCTGAAAAGTTAAAGGGCGCGACGGAAGCCGATGGCTTTCATCACATGGGTTTTGCTGACTTCTTCGTCGCCTGCCAAATCGGCCAGTGTACGGGCGACGCGCATGATGCGGTGAAAACTTCGTGCGGAAAGGGACAGTTTTTCGAGCATGGTTCCCAAGGCTTCTTGCGCTTCTTTTTGGATGCGGGCTTTGCCATCGAGCTCGCCGACACTCAGTTCCGCATTGACTTTGCCTTGTCTGTTGTATTGGATTTTGCGTGCGGCGGTAACGCGTTTCAATACGGTGGCACTGGATTCGCCAGCTTCCTGTTGCATCAGCTCGGCAGCGGAAAGGCTGGGTACTTCGATGGTTAAATCAATACGGTCGAGCAATGGCCCTGAAATTTTGTTGCGGTAGCGGGCAACGCTTTCAGGCGTGCAACGGCAAGGTTTGGACGGATGACCAAGATAGCCGCAAGGGCAGGGGTTCATGGCGGCGACAAGTTGGAACTTGGCCGGATAAACAGCTTGGCGTGCGGCGCGGGAAATATGGATTTCGCCGTTTTCCAAAGGTTCACGCAACACTTCTAATACTTTACGGTCAAACTCGGGCAATTCGTCTAAAAACAACACACCGTGGTGTGCCAATGAGATTTCGCCCGGACGTGGGTCTGAACCGCCGCCGACCATGGCAGCAGAGCTGGCGCTGTGATGAGGGCTGCGGAAAGGACGGTTGCTGTCGAGTTGCTGTTGATGGTTGGGTAGGAGAGAACGCAACGCCCATACTTCGACCAATTCGTCTTCGGTCAAAGGCGGGAGGATACCGGGCAAACGTTGCGAAAGCATGGATTTGCCTGTACCCGGCGGACCCATCATCAGCAGGCTGTGTCCGCCTGCCGCTGCGATTTCCAAAGCAAGGCGTGCGGTATGCTGGCCTTTAACATCGGCTAAATCAGGAATTTTACTTTGTTCAGAGGGCCTTTGCGTCAGCTTGCATTCAGTTTGTGTCAACGGTTCGATACCGTTTAAATGCGCGGCCACTTCACCTAAAGAACGTGCGCCATAAACCGCGATACCGCGCATGACGGCAGCCTGTTCGGCATTTTCTTGCGGCAGGACGAACGAACGGCCGGCCTGCATTCCTTGCCATGCCATGGCCAGCGCGCCGCGTACGGGACGCAGCAGACCGGACAGTGCCAATTCTCCGGCAAACTCATATTGGGCGAGCTTTTCAGGGTTGATTTGTCCCGATGCGGCAAGAATGCCTAAGGCAATCGGCAAATCGAAACGGCCGGATTCTTTTGGGAGGTCGGCCGGTGCGAGGTTGACGGTAATTTTCTTGGCGGGAAAGTCGAAGCCGCTTTGGATGATGGCGGCACGCACACGGTCGCGGCTTTCTTTGACTTCAGTATCAGGCAAACCGACGATATTGAAATGTGGCAAGCCGTTGGCAAGGTGGGCTTCCACTTCGACCAACGGCGCATTCATGCCGCTTAAGGCGCGGCTGTAAACCAAAGCAAGCGACATGTTTCAGACGGCCTTATTCGGCAGCTTCGGTTTGTTGTTTGATTTCGGCAACAGCTTCTTCAGCAGCGGCTTCGGCAGCTTTCAAAGCAGCTTCTTCAGGCTCTTGAGCGGCTTCGAGTTTGGCCAAACGGGCTTCCAATTCGGCCAGTTTGGTACGGGTTTTAATCAAAACCTGTTGTTGGATGTCGAATTCTTCGCGGGTCACTAAATCCATGCGGTTGAACGCGCTGCCGAGCATGGCTTTAACGTTTTTTTCCATGTCTTTGGCAGGGCTGTTGGCGATGGTTTCGCTGATTTTGGAGCTGACTTCTTCAAAAAGTTGTTTGCCGAACATAATCCGTATCCTTTATTCAGAATGTATATAGAAATTCAAGTGGCTATTGTATAAGGAAAAAGGCCGTCTGAAAACGTTTTGCTTTTCAGACGGCCTCAAATGCGGAAGTTTACACGCCTGCGGCTGCTTTTAATGCGGCTGCTTTGTCGGTGCGCTCCCAAGTAAATTCAGGCTCTTCGCGGCCGAAATGGCCGTATGCGGCGGATTTGCTGTAAATCGGGCGCAAGAGGTCGAGCATTTGGACGATGCCTTTGGGGCGCAGGTCGAAATGTTCGCGAACTAAGGCAATCAGTTTTTCTTCGCTGATTTTGCCTGTACCGAAGGTATCGATGGAAATCGAAGTCGGTTCGGCAACGCCGATGGCGTAGGAAACTTGGATTTGGCATTGGGTTGCCAAACCGGCGGCTACGATGTTTTTTGCAACATAGCGGCAGGCGTAAGCGGCGGAACGGTCCACTTTGGACGGGTCTTTGCCGGAGAATGCGCCGCCGCCGTGCGGAGCCGCACCGCCGTAGGTATCGACGATGATTTTACGGCCGGTCAAACCGCAGTCGCCTTGCGGGCCGCCGATAACGAAGCGGCCGGTCGGGTTGATCAGGTATTTGGTTTCGTCGGTCAGCAGTTCAGACGGCAGAACCGGTTTGATGATGTGTTCGATCACGGCGTTTTTCAGCTCTTCGTAACCGATAGACGGATCGTGCTGGGTAGACAGGACGACGGTGTCGATGCGTTTTACTTTGCCGGTTTTGCTGTCGTAAACCACGGTCAGTTGGGCTTTGGCATCAGGACGCAGCCAAGGCAGGCGGCCGTCTTTGCGCAATTCGCTTTGGCGTTGCATCAGGCGGTGGCTGTAATAGATGGCAAACGGCATCAGGGTAGGGGTTTCGTCGCAGGCATAGCCGAACATCAAACCTTGGTCGCCTGCGCCTTGGTTTAAGTCGATGCCTTCGCCTTCGTTCACGCCTTGGGCGATGTCCGGAGATTGTTGGTCGTAGTACACGCCGACTGCGCAGCCGGTAGCATCAAAGCCCAGCTCGGAGGAGTTGTAGCCGATGCGTTTGATGGTTTCGCGTGCGACTTTGATGTAGTCCACTTGGGCGGTAGTCGTGATTTCGCCTGCCAATACGCACAAGCCTGTGTTGACCAAGGTTTCTGCGGCGACACGCGCTTTTGGGTCTTGCGCCAAGATGGCATCCAAAATCGCATCGGATACTTGGTCGGCAACTTTATCCGGATGGCCTTCGGATACCGATTCGGAAGTAAACAGATATTCGCTCATTGCTATTCTTTCATTAAAAACAGGCTGCTGTGTTTTCAGACGGCCTTTTATTTCGGACAGCGGAAATCATAACAAAAACTCCGCTTTTTCTCTATACAAGTGAGAAACATTCGCACTTGCCTGCTGTTTCGGAATCCTGTTGCGCGTTTCTTACAGGCAAAAAAATTCCCGCATTAAGCGGGTTTGGATTGCTCTGGCGAGCCACATCGGTTTTTCAACCGTCCACCTTACCTTTCCGTTTGAAAAGCAGGTTGGCATGGAATTCCCAACTCTTAATGCAGTGCGGATAGTAGCAGAAAAGCAGGTGTGCCGCAATATATTTGCCCGAAGTCTGTTTTGTTCAGACGGCCTGTTTCGTTTACAATCTGTCCACTTCATTTTGGTAAAACCTTATGCAAACGCTTGTTACCTTTGTTTTTAAATTTTTGGCCGCTCTGCCTTTGGCTTGGTTGCACAAATTAGGCAATCTGCTGGGCAGTTTGGGTTTCTGCGTGCTGTCGAAAGATCGCCGGCGTGTTTTCGAAAACATGAAACTTGCCGGTTTGAACCCGACGGATGAAGCGGTGAAAAAAGTTTTCCGTGAAACGGCAAAAGGCGGCTTGGAATTGCCGGTGGCGTTTTTCAGACGGCCTGAGGAAATTGAGAACCTGTTTGTCAGCGTCAACGGTTGGGAACATGTTCAGACGGCCTTGAGTGCGGGCGAAGGTTTGCTGTTTATTACGCCGCACATCGGCAGCTATGATTTGGCGGGCCGCTACATCAGTCAGCAACTGCCGTTTCCGCTGACGGCGATGTATAAGCCGCCGAAAATCAAGGCTTTTGATGCGGTGATGCAGGCGGGGCGCGTGCGCGGTAAAGGCAAGACTGCGCCTACCAGTATTCAGGGCGTCAAACAAATTATTAAGGCTCTGCGCGGCGGCGAAGCGACCATTGTTTTGCCGGACCATGTACCGTCTCCCGAAGAAGGGGGCGACGGCGTGTGGGTGGACTTTTTCGGCAAACCTGCCTATACCATGACGTTGGCGGGCAAGCTGGCGCAAGTCAAAGGCGTGAAGGCTTTGTTTTTCTGCGGCGAGCGTCTGCCCGATGGCAAAGGCTTTGTCTTGCACATCGAGCCTTTGCGCGGTGAGTTGAACGGCGATAAGGAGAACGATGCGCGCGTGATCAATGAAAATACCGAATATTGGATACGCCGTTTTCCGGAACAATATTTGTTTATGTACAATCGCTACAAGCATCCCGAAGGCGCGCCGTTGCCGCCTGCT
The DNA here is from genome assembly GCF_041433195.1 of Neisseria sp. 27098_8_139. Lineage (NCBI taxonomy): Bacteria > Pseudomonadati > Pseudomonadota > Betaproteobacteria > Neisseriales > Neisseriaceae > Neisseria > Neisseria sp. 27098_8_139. The sequence goes on along the minus strand of NZ_JAPWBA010000021.1, from coordinate 7,850 downwards.
TGAGTGGGATAGATTCAAAACCTGCTTTGAGGAAAGCAGGTTTTTATTTTAGTTGGGAACTCAGAAGATTTTCTTTCGGCTTAAACAAAGCCGAGGTTCAAAAAGAAATACATTAAAGCCTAGCGTTTGCACTGTCCACGATATTTAAATGGCAAAGACCGTCTGAAAAGCGGTTTCAGACGGCCTTTACCGTAATCTTTTGCCTTTTATTTTCATACGCTGCTGAACCGTTTGCCCTGATGGCATTATAATGCGCGTAATTGTTTTTTTGATGGCATGTCATGTTTTATCTCTTTCAATCCGACCGTTTGGAATCGCTTGCCGAAATGTGCGCGCGTATTCATCAGGCTTCGCCCTTGGATTCCGTATTGGCGCAGGAAGAAGTGGTGGTGCAGAGCCAGGGTATGCGGCGTTATCTGAATGTGTTTTTCGCGCGCGAACTCGGCGTGGCGGCGAATTTGAAGTTCAGCCTGCCTGCCGGTTTGGCGTGGCAGCTGATGCGCAAATTGGTTCCCGATGTGCCGCCGCTCAGTCCGTTTTCACCTGAAGTCATGCGTTGGCGTTTGCTGGATTTGTTCCGCAGCGAAGCGTTTCAGACGGCACCGGAATACGAAAACGTGCGCCTGAAGCTGGAAAGTTATTTGCACAGCTCGGCATCGGCGGATTATCAGCTTGCCGGACAGATGGCGGATATTTTTGACCAATATTTGGTGTACCGCCCGGACTGGATTGATGCGTGGCAGGCTGGGAAGCTGCTGGGTTTGGGCGATGATGAGGATTGGCAGGCGCGGCTGTGGCGTTATTTGGACGATGGCAGCCAATCTGCGCCGCACCGCGTGGCCTTGTGGGAAAAGCTGTTGGCGCAGTTGGATAAATCAGTCTTGCCGCAAAGGTTGTTTGTATTCGGCATTTCGACAATGGCGCCGATGTATCTGCAACTACTGCACCAAATTTCCAAGCATTGTGATGTGTTTGTGTTCGCGCTTAATCCGAGCAGCCAGTATTGGGGCGAGGTTATCGACGAGGCGCAGATTTTGAAAAGGGGCGATGAGGCGGATTTGTCGCAGGCAGGACATCCGCTGTTGGCTTCTTTGGGCAAGCAGGGGCGCGATTTCTTTGATTTTCTGTCGGAAGTGGAAACCGAGCAGGATATTCAGGTTTATGAAGAGGGAAAAGACGATACCTTGTTGCATTGCCTGCAAAACGATATCCAAAACTTAATCATGCCGTCTGAACGCTTGTATCAACAGGAAGAAGGCGAAGCAGGCGCGCAGTCGGTTTTGGTTCAAGTCCACGATGCGGACGGCAATCCAGTGTGTGTCGAGCCGGACGAGCTGCTGAATGACGGTTCCGTCAAAATCGTTGCAGCACACAGCCCTTTGCGCGAATTGCAGATTTTGAAAGAAGAGCTGTCGCTGGTGTTGCAAAATAATCCCGATTGGCAGCTGCACGATATTGCCGTGTTGACACCGAACATCGAGCCGTACAGCCCGTTTATCGAAGCCGTTTTTGGACAGGCGCACGCAGGCAGCCAGGCTTTGCCGTATTCGATTTCGGATGTGAAGCTCAGCCGCCGCCAGCCGTTGCTGTATGCTTTGGCGCAAACTTTGGACTTGCTGGAAAGCCGGTTTGAAGTGGATAAGGTTTTGCCTTTGCTGGAAAGCCGGTTGGTACTGCAACGTTTCGGTTTGAGCGAGGAAGATGTGCCGCTGCTGCATGAGACTGTTGCCGGATTGAATGTGCATTGGGGTTTGGACCAAACCATGCGTGAGGGCAAAGACAACCTCTTTACTTGGCAGCAGGCGGTAGAGCGTTTGGCCTTGGGCTGGATGTTGCCCGAAGGCGGCAACGGCATGTGGCAGGGCGTGAGCGCGTGGCATAGCAACGTCAATCAGCTGGACGTGTTCAGCGGTTTTGCCGAATTTATCCGCACTTTGGCCGATATGGCGGCGCAATGGCAAGAGCCTGCCGATGTGGAAGGCTGGGTGCAGCGTTGCCGCGATTTGCTGGAGAAACTGTTTGCTCCGGATACGGACGACCAATACGCGAAACAGCAGTTTGAGCAGTCTTTGGCGAAATGGCAGGAAGAGGCGCAGTTGGCCGAATTTGACGGATTGTTGTCGTGTAAAACCGTTATCCGCCATATCCGCCGCTTTTTGGACAGCGAAAGCCAAGCCGGATTTTTGAGCGGCGGCATTACTTTTTGCAGTATGGTGCCGATGCGCAGCCTGCCGTTTAAAATGGTTTGCCTGTTGGGTTTGAATGATGGCGATTTTCCGCGCAATACCAAAGCGGCGGTGTTCGACCTGATTGCCAAATATCCGAAAAAAGGCGACCGCGCCCGCCGCGACGACGACCGTTATCTCTTCCTGGAAGCCTTAATCAGCGCGCGCGAAATGCTGTATTTGTCTTATATCGGCCGCGATATACGCAATGATGCCGAGTTCGCGCCGTCTTCGTTAATCAGCGAGCTGCTGGATACCATTGCCGCCATGACGGGGAAAAGCGGGCGCGAGTTGTCGGAGAAATGGGTGAAACATCATCCTTTGCAGGCGTTTTCGCGCCGTTATTTCCAAAAAGACGCGCTTTCAGACGGCCTCTTCAGTACGCGCCAAGATTACGCCGATGCGTTGAACCAACCGCAAGCGGAAGCGCAGCCGTTTTTCCTTGAGGCCTTAAGTCAGGAAGAGCCGGGCAAAACCATTCAGCAGGGCGAGCTTGTCGGTTTTTGGCGCAACCCTGTCAAAGTTTGGCTGAAGAAAAATTTAAGCTGGGATCAACCGTATCTGGACGGCGCATGGGAGTCTGCCGAACCGTTTGAGCCGCAACATGAGGGTCGGATTGCCGATGCCTATTTGGATGCACGGCGCAAAGGGGAAGATTTTGAAGATACGGCCATTCGGCTGAATGCCGAAAGCCTAATGCCGGTGGGCGAGTTGGGCGGTTTGTGGCAGAAGCAGTATCAAATATCTGCGAAAAACGTAGATGCCGAGCTGATACGCAGTGACAAAAGGCCGTCTGAACCTTATGAGGCACACTTTGACGACTTGGTTTTACAAGGCACCATCGGCAATCTTTACGAATGCGGCCGCATTGTGTTCCTAAATCAAAAAGACAATGCGCCCAACCGCATTGCCCGTTTATTGGAGCATTTGATTTTTTGTGCCGTCGCCCCTAAATCCGTTGCAAACCGACAAACCCATATTGTCAGCTTGGGGCAGACCGAAACCTATGCCGCCATCGAGCAACAAACAGCAAAAGAACTTTTAAAAGAATGGCTGGTATATTTCCGAATCGGACAAAATACCCCCTTGCCGTTTTTTGCCAAAACCAGTCTTGCCGCTGCGGAGGAGTACAACAAAAAAGAGGATTGGGATGCTGTCTTGAGAAAAGCCCATGATGTTTTTAACGGCAACAAAATGAGCAAAGGGCAGAAAGAATATACCGAAGTGAAGCTGGTGTTTGGCCATTCGGACGAATCGCCTCTTGATGAGCCGCTATTTGAAAACCTCATCGTCAATCTGCTTGTTCCGCTTTTGACCGGAGTGGCAGGGAAAACCAATGCAATAGAACAGGAGTAAAGCATGGCCACTTATGCAGAATATTTGGATTTTGATACTGAAGAAGACAAATTGAAACAGCAGCAACTCTATCAGGCGACCGAGCTGTCGGCGCAAACGGTAGCGGCGGTTGAAAAGATCAGCCGTCCGCAAAACTGGCTGCTTGCCGCTGCACCATATTGCCCTGATTGCCGCGTGTTTGTGCCGTTTATTCAAAAAATAGCGGAGTTGAACCCCAATATCCGCGTCAACTATATTGCCCGCAACGATTTTGACGACAGCAGCCGTTTTGAGAATCCGCGCCAACAGGAAATCGTCCGCGCCAATCAAAAAATCCCTGCGCTGTTTTTGATGGGGCATGAAGAGGCTGGGCCTGTGTTTAACGAATTTCCGCAAGTGATATTGAACCAAATTGCGGCAGATGAAACCCGGCGCACGGAATTGCGCGATGCGTACCGTGCCGGCGAGTTTAATGCCGATATTGAGGCTCAGATTGTAGCGGCGTTGGCATGGGCAGAGTAGCGGTGTTGAGCAGATATTGCTGGTGTGTAAGGCTGTGTTTTGAACCGCTTTGATATTTTGCTTTGTAATAAAAAGGCCGTCTGAAAAGATTTCAGACGGCCTTTTTTGATGCTTAACGCTTTATTAAATCTCGATTTTATTCGGCGTAAAGGTTTGCCATTTGTTGCAGGCAGGGCAGTGCCAGAAGAAGACTTGGGATTTGAAGTGGCAGTTGCGGCAGCGGTACATAACGCTTTTCTGCAGCTGGCGGCCGATAATAGAACGAATCATATCGGTATCGGCTTTCCACTCCGGATTCATACTGCTGAGTTTCAAGCCAAGCAGGCGGTACACGCCGTTGAGGTCGGGTTTTTGGCGGACGAGTTCGACAGCGATTTGCGCCGCTTCGGTTTCGCCTTTGAGCAACAGGGCCTTCTCGTAGATGACGTTGATCAGGTCAAGATCGGGGAAGGTTTGCATATAGCCGATAAGGCGGTTGAGGCCTTCTTCCTGCTTGCCTTGCGCGGCATAGGCTTCATAGAGTTTCTCGCCGACCATGCTCAAATAGGCATGGTTTTGCTGCTCGATGGCGGAATACGCTTCCACTGCGGCAGGGAAGTTGCCCTGACGGTATTCAATGTCGCCGAGAATGATGTTGGCGCGCGTACATTTTTTGTTGGCTTCGAGTGCTTTGCCGATGTTGTAGCGTGCGGTGTCGAAGTTGGATTTGAACAGCGCGGCTTGGGCGATTTCGCAATAAAACTGGGCGATTTCAAACTGGTAGGTTTGTTCGTCATGGCTCAAGAGCTGCGCCATTTCGATGGCTTTTTCCCAGTCGCGGTCTTGTTGGTAGATGCTCAAAAGGTGTTGGCGGGCTTCGCGTGCCATATCGCCTTCCTGCAAGCCGAGGAAGATTTGTTCGGCACGATCCACCAAGCCTGCGCTTTGGTAGTTTTGCGCCAGTTCAAAAAGCACGCGCGCGCGTTTTTCGTTGACTGTGTCGGGCGAATCGAGCAGGGCGCGGTGCATATTGATGGCTTTGTCGTTTTCGCCGCGCTGACGGTAGAGCTTGCCTAGGGTCAGGTTTAAGTCGTATGACTGCGGCTGTTGGTCAATCACTTCCGCCAATTCACGCGCGGCGCGGCCGCTGTTGCGGTCAACGAGGGCATCAAGGCTTTTGTAAAAGCCTGCCGGTATGCTTTTGGCCTGTTTCAGGACGGTCTTCATATCGACGCGCGCGGCAAACCAGCCCATAGCGAAGAAAACGGGGAGGAGGACGATGGGCAGTAAGATGACCCACAATTCGTTGTCCATGGTATTCCTTTATTGATTGGTGGCGTTACGCTTTGGGAGTGGCTTCGGAAGTCGTTGCCGGTGTTTCGGTTTTGACCGGAGTCAGGTCTTTTTCGGAAAGGTGGGCATGTTTTTTCACTTCGGCGCGCAGACGGTTGTTTTCGCTGCGCAGGGACAGCAGACGGCCGAAGAGGGCAAACATACCGAACACGATACCGATAATAAATGCACCGAAAAGTACGACAATCAGCGGCAGATTGATGTTTTGGCCGGGCAGGTAGAAGAAGGATACAGTGTGGGTATTGGTGATGGCCAGCAGGAGGAAAACAAGAAGAATCAGGATTTTGATGATGGTAGAGATGAGTTTCATGGGTTACTCCGGGTTGGCTGCGGTTGGGGCAGGCCGTCTGAAAAATGGTATCAGTTTAAACGATTTGCCGGATTTCGGATAGGACGGCATGTTTCAGACGGCAGGGGGACAGTGTCTTTATGCTGACGGGTACTTGTCAAACCTATATTGAAAGGCGTATTGTTCAGTCTTTAATTAATTTATTTTGCACATCAGAATAAGAAAGGCAATCATCATGAGCAGACCAGTTCCAGCCGTATTCGGCAGCGTTTTTCACGCTGAAATGCCCGTTATCGCTTATCGTGAAGGTAAATGGCAGCCGGTAGAGTGGCAATCTTCCAAAGACCTGACAATCGCCCCCGGCGCGCATGCCTTGCATTACGGCAGCGAATGTTTTGAGGGTTTGAAGGCATTTCGTCAGGCAAACGGCAAAATCGTGATGTTCCGCCCGAGTGCCAATATCGCGCGCATGCAACAAAGTGCGGATATTTTGCACCTGCCGCGCCCTGAAACTGAGGCTTATTTGGATGCTTTGATTGAATTGGTCAAACGCTCTGCCGAAGAAATTCCTGATGCGCCAGCGGCGTTGTACCTGCGTCCGACTTTGATCGGTACCGATCCTGTGATTGGTAAAGCCGGTTCTCCTTCTGAAACGGCTTTGCTGTACATTCTGGCTTCTCCTGTCGGCGACTATTTCAAAGCTGGTTCGCCCGTTAAAATCTTGGTGGAAACCGAACATATCCGTTGCGCCCCACATATGGGCCGTGTGAAATGTGGCGGCAACTACGCTTCCGCCATGCCTTGGGTGTTGAAAGCCAAAGCCGAATATGGCGCAAACCAAGTGTTGTTCTGTCCGAATGGCGACGTTCAGGAAACCGGTGCGTCTAACTTTATCCTGATTAACGGCGATGAAATCATTACCAAACCGTTGACAGATGAATTCCTGCACGGCGTTACCCGTGATTCCGTGCTGACTGTTGCCAAAGATTTGGGCTACACCATTACCGAGCGCAACTTTACCGTTGATGAGCTGAAAGCAGCTGTGGAAAATGGCGCAGAGGCAATTCTGACCGGTACGGCTGCGGTCATTTCTCCGGTAACTTCTTTCGTGATTGATGGCAAAGAAATCGAAGTGAAGAGCCAAGAGCGCGGTTACGCAATCCGTAAGGCGATTACCGACATTCAATATGGTTTGACAGAAGATAAACACGGCTGGTTGGTCGAAGTTTGTTAAATAGAACGCATTCAATAAAAAAGGCCGTCTGAAATATTTTTTCAGACGGCCTTTTTTTATTGGTTTTTAGATGGTGAAAGCAATAATAAAATACTAAATTTTTCAAATAAACGGTAGTATTTTAGGATAATCGGTATATAATGCGCAATTATGTTGTAAAAATACATATTGGAAATATCAAATTTTATTGATTTTTCGATGAAGTTAAAAACATTTATAGATATTTATTTTGTATATTTTGTAAATTTAGTTAAATTAGGAATGCTAAAAACATATTGTATTAGAATTCCCCTCCTTTTTGGCTTCGCGGGATTAACTCTGTCACGCCAAAAAGGAAAACAATACAAGATAAAACCATTTTTATTTTGCTATAAAAATCAAAAATAACTTAACTTTGGATGAACTAATCAATTAAAAAGGGACTCTGATACATTTCCGTCAAAAATAACCGGATACATGGTACGCGGACAGATTGCCTATAAAAGTCATCTGTAGGAAAACGTTGCGTTGTTTACACCACAGGTTGAGAAAAATAAGACTGCAAGACCTCAAACGGCGTATCGCCGTTCAAACTGCGGTGCGGCTTCACAGTGTTATAGAAATTAACAAAGCGGCACAACTCCTTTCGCCGGTGTTCCGGACTGTCAAACAACTGTTTCTCATGCCACATCTCCATCAGGGTGCGGATAACCCGTTCCGCCTTACCGTTGGTCTGCGGACGGGCAACCCGGGTAAACTTTTGACCAATCCCGTTCTCATAACAGGCTACACCGAAAGCATGGTTGGCCGAGCCTTTATATTTCGTACCGTTGTCGGAGTAAACGCACTCAATCAGGTATGGACAGGGATCAATCAGGTGTCCAGTCAGAAACTTGGCGGCACTGTCTGCAGTTTTGTCCGGCAAAATGGCGGC
>NZ_JAPWBA010000020.1:0-18854 GCF_041433195.1 Neisseria sp. 27098_8_139 | reverse complement strand
TTCAAACAATCTGCAATCGCTTTGGCAATTTTGGCACTGGCGCCTTGGTGTTGCGAAATGAATTGCTCGGTGTGGCTGATCAGCTGTTGGCGCAGCGTTTCGTCGTCGAGGTATTGGCGCGTGGTTCTGTACCAGGCTTCGGCGGTTTCGACGCGGACGGCGGCTTTGGCTTCGACTGCGCCTTTACAGGCTTGGGCAAAGTTGTAGTTGGAGTAGCCGAAGAGGGTGGGGACGCGGCAGGAGATGGGTTCGATAATGTTTTGGCAGCCGGCATCAACGAGGCTGCCGCCGACGAAGGCAATGTCCGCGCTAAGGTAGTAGGCGGCAAGCTCGCCCATGCTGTCGCCTATCCAAACTTGTGTATCGGGGGAAACGGGTTGTCCGTCGCTGCGTTTTTGCGCGGTATAACCAAGCGATTTGGCGGTATCGTAGGCCGTCTGAAAGTTTTCAGGGTGGCGCGGTACGATGACCAGTAAGGCATTGCCGCGGTAGCCCTGCCATGCTTTGAGGAGCAGCTCGGCTTCGTCTGTGCCTTTGTACACGCGCGTGCTGGCGCAGACGACGACGGGGCGTGAGCCGATGCGTTCTTTAAAGGCGACGGCAAGCGGGCGCGAGTCATTGGGGGGTGAGATGTCGTATTTGGTGTTGCCGCAGACGTGGACGTTGGACGCGCCGATGAGGTGCAGGCGTTCGGCATCGGCGGCGGTTTGGGCAAAGCAGCCGGAGAGGGTCTGCATAGCAGGCTCGACCAGCTTGCGGATTTTGAGGTAGCCGCGTTGGGATTTTTCGGAGAGGCGAGCGTTGGCCAAAAAGAGGGGAATGCCTGCTTCTTGGCAGCCGTGCATCAGGTTGGGCCAGATTTCGGTTTCCATCAAAATGCCGCAGATGGGGCGGTGTTCGGCTAAAAATCGGGCGACCCATTCGGATTTGTCGTAGGGCAGGTAACGGCATTGCGCATCGGGGAACAGGGATTGCGCGGTAGCGCGGCCGGTCGGCGTCATTTGGGTAATCAAAAACGGCGAGTCGGGAAAATGGCGGCGCAATGCCTGAACTAAAGGTTCGGCTGCACGCGTTTCGCCGACGGATACGGCGTGTATCCAAATCGGGCGTTGTACGGGATTGGGATACGCCTGCCCGAAACGCTCGTCCCAATGCGCGAGATAGGCTGGGGATTTGAGGGCGCGGCGGCGCAGGTGGCGGCGGATCAGGAAGGGGGCGAGGTGCCACAGCGTGGCGTAAAGGCGGCGTATCATGCTTACGGGTCTTATGTCGGAATAGGCCTATTTTATCGGAAACTGAAACGGAAGATATAGCTTTGATGCGTGTTTTACGCAAAGGAAACAGGCCGTCTGAAAGGTTTCAGACGGCCTTTAATGCAGGTATAAACGCGTTTATTTCACTTGCGCCATGTATTTTTTCAGACGGCCTTTGCTTTGCATGGCGCGGTTTTCCATTTCATCGACAACGGCTTGTGCTTTGGCTTTGTTCACCGGTTTGCCGACCTGAATCACGCCGCTCATGTTCATCATGCGGTGCGGCGGGCAGGTATAGACGTACACGCCTTCTTTGTTGAGCTTGAGCGTGAAGTCTTTGCCGTCTTCGGAGAGGAAGTCGGCAACGCCGTCGGGCAGGGCTTTGCTTTGTACCCAGTGGCCGCTGTTGGCGGCTTTGAAGGTAACAGTGTCGCCGACTTTGGCGTTGACGTAGCCGGGCTCGAACACCATGCTGCCGTCTTTGCCGTTGTCGAGCATTTTGATTTCGTGGTTGGCGGCGTATGCGCTAAGGGAAGCGGTCAGCATGAGGAGGAAGAGGATTTTTTTCATGGAGAAAGTCCTTTCTCAGGATAAAAAATATGGGGCGGGCTGATGAGTCGGAGAGGTAAGCCTTGGGCTTACCGCCCTCTCCCTAACCCTCTCTCGCGGGAGAGAGGATAAGTTGCAGGGAGTTTGCAGGCCGGATGCTCAAATCCAACATTTCAGGAGCGGTTAAGTTACGCACTCTGCCGCATCGGGCGGATAACGGGCAGGCCTTTGCTGTCGTATAAAAGTTCGATGTCCACTTTATACAGCCTGCCGATTATGTCCGCCTGCAATACGTCCTGCGGCGCGCCCTGCGCCTGTACTTTGCCTTCGCCGAGCAGAATCACGCCGTCTGAAAATTGCGCGGCGAGGCTCAAATCGTGCAACACCATCAGCGTAACCAGATTGTGTTCGTGCGTGTATTGCACCACGCGTTCTAAAAGATTGAGTTGATGGTGCATATCCAGCGCGCTGACCGGTTCGTCCAGCATCAGGATTTCGGGGCGGCGCAGCATGACTTGGGCAAACATAACGAGCTGACGCTGTCCGCCGGAAAGCCGCATGACGTCGCGGTGCGCCAGATGGCCGATGCCCAACTCTGCCATGATACTTGCGGCTTCGTGCAGCAGTTCGTCGCCGACGTGCATATGCAGCGCGTCCATGCGGCCGAGTAACACGACTTCCAGCGCGGTCAGCGAGGCTTCGGCGGCGGTGTCCTGCGGCATATAGCCTATGCGTTTGCGCCAGCTTTGCAGGTGGATTTTGCTCAGCACTTCGTCGCCGTAGCGGATGGTGCCTTTGTGCGCCACTTCGCCGAAAATCGTTTTCATCAGTGAGGATTTGCCCGTGCCGTTCGGGCCGAGCACGGAATAGACTTTGCCTTGTTCCAGCGTCAAATCGATACTGTCGGCGACCACATAATCGCCGCGCCGGATATGGACATTTTCAAGTTTCAACATTTCAGACGGCCTATCGTTTCGTTAATACAATCCAGAAGAAGAACGGCACGCCGACAAACGACGTAACAATCCCCACCGGAAACAGCGCGCCCGGGATAATCACCTTGGACAACACGCTCGCCACTGATAAAAACGCCGCCCCCGCCAGCATCGCGCCGGGCAGGAAGAAACGTTGGTCTTCGCCCAAAAGAATCCGCGCCACATGCGGCGCGACCAGTCCGATAAAGCCGATCACGCCGACAAAACTGATTGCCGTTGCCGTCATCACCGCCACCAACACCAGCGTTTTCAGGCGCAAAAATTGCAGATTGATGCCCAGCCCGACGGCGCGTTCTTCGCCCAAGCGCAGCGCGGTCAGCTTCCACACATCGCGCGAAAGCAGCAGCACGCATACCGCCGTAACCGCCGCCGTAACGATGACCGTTTCCCAAGTCGCCTTGGTCAGGCTGCCGAACAGCCAAAACAGAATCTGCTGCGAAATCTCAGGCGCGGCGATAAACTGAATCAGCGACAGAATCGACTGAAACAGAAACAAAAGCGCAATCCCCACCAACACCAGCATCGCCGAATTGAAGCGGCGCGCCGAAGCAAACAGAAACAAGATGCCCGAAGCCAGCATGGTCATCACAAACGCCCCGATGGGGACGGCGACCGTTTCCGGCAGCCCGAAACCGCCGAACGCAATCACCATCGACGCGCCCAAACCTGCCGCCGCCGCCAAGCCCAGCGTATAAGGGCTGGCCATCGGGTTGTTCAACAGCGTTTGAATTTCCGCGCCGCCGACACCCAAAGCCGCGCCGACCATCAAGGCCATTACCGCAATCGGCAGGCGCAGATCCATCACAATCAGGCGGTTCATTTCATCGACCCCGGGTTTACCCAGCAAAACATTGACCACTTCACCGACGGGCAGCGTGTCTGTCATTGCCGGGCCGGTGGCGATGTCGAATAGGAAACTGACCGCGGCGATGATTAAAAACATCAACACAATCAACCAACGCTTGCCTTCCAACTTGCGCTGGTTTCTCACAATCTCGGCGACAACCGAATCATTCATTTTTTAATCCTTTGAAATTAAGGAACAAGGTCGGACATCCATGTCCGACAATCTCTTTTGTCTGTATCCGTTTTGAAGGGTGGTTTTTTGAAAATCGGGATAACGGCGTTCCAAACGGCTTACCCTCTCCCTAGCCCTCTCCCACGGGGAGAGGGAATCGGATGACTGAAATCCGACCATTGTTGTGATTTTCTGCCATTTGTTCCCTCTCCCTGTGGGAGAGGGTTAGGGAGAAGGTAAAAACAGTCAAACCCACCTGAAGCTCCCTATTCGGTACGACGGAAATTCGTAGCGTGGGCTTCACTTACGAAAACAGGAAACCCTCATACCGTTTACCATCATTTCCGTAAACATCACCCGTGGGCAAAGCCCACGCTACGGTTCTGTACAAAACCCACACTGCTTTCAGACGACCTTTCGCATAAAAAGGTCGTCTGAAACCCGCAAGCCAGCCTTACTGACCTTTCGGATACAGATAGAACGTACCGTTCGGCACGACCGGCAGGTTTTGGCGGTAGAAGTCCATATAGGTCTTCTCAGGGTTGAAATCCTTAAACAACTGCGGATAAATCGCTTTGGCCATAAACTGAATCGATGCACTGTCGGACAGCGTGCGCGAGTTGGCGTGGTAGGCGGCGTAGAGGCGGTTGTTTTTAATCGCAGGCAGGTTCGCCCAGCCGGCGCGTTTGGCAAAGCCTGCCAAGCGTTTTTCCGCTTCCGCTTTCGGAATGCCCCAGCCCATCACCATGGCGGCAGGGTTTTTCTTCAATTCGGTTTCGCGGCCGGTAATCACGATCACGTCGGGTTTGGCGGCGAGGACTTTTTCAGGATTGATCGGGCCGTAGAACTCGACCGAAGAAGCGGCGATATTGTTGCCGCCGACCAGTGTCGCCATTGAACCCCACATGCTCTTGCCGAAGGTAACGCTGTGTTCGGCAGGGCCTTTGTTGCCGAACTCGACATAGACTTTAGGCTTGGGCAGATTGGCTTTTTGCACGCGCGCTTGGATGGTGTCGGCAACGCGTTTGTAGTCTGCCGCTAATTTGTCCGCCTTTTGCTGCTGGCCGGTCAGCGTGCCGATGAGTTTGGTTGATTGAACGTGTTTGGCCACCGTTTGAGCGTTGTAGTCCAACACAACGATGGGGATGCCGGCTTTGTTGATGCGGTCGAGATCGGAACCCAAAGCCTTGTATTGCCATTCGGCCAAAACCAATAAATCGGGTTTCAGTGCCAATACTTTCTCAATCGAGAAAGTGCCGACTTCCACTTCGCCCACGTCGGTCAGTTGATTCAGTTTAGGCACGGCTTTGCTGAATGCTGCCCAGCTTGGCGGCGCCCAGTCGGCCCAAACTGCTTTGGAGAAACCGACAACGTTGTCCAGCGCGGTTTTACCGCCGATGGCCATGTAGTCTTGGTAGTAGAAGCCCAAAACCACGCGCTTGGCAGGCAGGTCGACGGTTACCTTACGGCCGACGGTATCGGTCAGCTGAACCGGTTTGGCAAAAGCGGATACGGAGCCGACTGATAAAGCTGCAGCGGCAATTAAAGCAGAAAGTTGCGTAAATCTCATGAACTATTCCTTTAAAATATGATGATAACTATTATCTTTTATAAATTTACAAGGTATTGAATCTTTTTTCAAGTGAAACATGAGAATAGACATATTTTAGAGTAAAAAGTTGCATCATTAAAATAAAGGGATAATGTTTGGCTGTACTGAAGACCTAGTGAAAAGGAATGATATGGGTGCCTAAAGCCATAGTGGGCAGTAGCTGGAAGGGATAGGCAAAGGGTCATTTATTGCAAAGAAAATAAAAGATATACGGTTGAATACAGCAGGCCGTCTGAAACCTTGTAATCGGGGTTCAGACGGCATTTGGTGCGGGCATAAAAGTTTTATTTTATTTGCGCCATCTATTTTTCAGACGGCCTGTAAGCAGTATTGGGGAAAAGTGAAAAAGGTTGGTTTTTGAAATGGCGAAATAGGGAAGAAGGGGGCTTGAGGGAGAATCGGGCGTAAACCCAAAATGGGGACGAATAAAAAGGGCGTGTTTCGATACACGCCCTTGCCGGAGGTTCAGACGGCCTGTGATTCCGTCTGTTCGCTTTGGTTGAGGATTTTAATCAGCTTCTCGGTTTTTTCCGGATCTTCGCAGCGCAGGATTTTGGCGGCATCGTTTTCGAGATGGCCGGTGTGGCTGTGCAGGATGATGTTTTTAACCGAAAGCAGGTTGTTGGGGTTCATGGAGAAGCGGCGCAGGCCCATGCCGAGCAACAGTCGGGTGAAGACGGTATCGCCGGCCATTTCGCCGCAGATGGACACGCCTTTTTCCATGCGGTTTGCCGTGCGGATGATGTGTTGCAGCGTTTTGAGGACGGCAGGGTGGCCGGGTTGGTAGAGGTGGCCGACGCTGTCGTCTCCGCGGTCGACCGACAGGAGGTATTGAATCAGGTCGTTGGTGCCTATGGAGATGAAATCGACGAGCTTGAGGATGCTGCCGACGGTCATGGCGGCGGACGGGATTTCAATCATGCAGCCGATGCTGACCGGACCGAAGGCTTCGTCGCGTTCGGCGAGTTGGCGTTGGGCCGTGTCCAGGTGGATAAGGCATTGGCGCACTTCGGAAATGGACGTAATCATCGGCCACATCATGCGCACGGGGCCGTGTACCGCGGCGCGGAGGATGGCGCGCATTTGGGTGCGGAACATGACCGGCTCGGCGAGGCACAGGCGGATGCCGGTCAGGCCGAGTGCGGGGTTGAGGCTGCCGTTGGGTGTGCTGTTTTGGCCGAACCAGCGCGGATTTTTATCGACACCTAAATCGACGGTGCGGACGGTGATGCTTTTGCCTTTCATCTTTTTCACAATCGCGCTGTACACTTCGTATTGCTCGTCTTCAGACGGCATGGTGTCGCGGTTGAGATAAAGAAATTCGCTGCGGAACAGGCCGACGCCGTCTGCGCCGAAGTTGTGCAGGGTTTTGATGTCTTCGGCGGATTCGATGTTGGCCAAAAGTTCGATGTTGATGCCGTCGGCCGTGGTGGCGGCGGTTTTTTTGATTTTGTTGAGTTCGCGCTTGTGGCTGCGGTATTCGCGGGCGAGGCGGCGGTATTCGTTGAGGACGACTTCGTCGGGATCGATGATGAGGATGCCGTTGATGCCGTCGACGATGACGATTTCGTTTTCGGTGATGAGTTTGCGGGCGTTGTGCAGGCCGATGACGGACGGGATGTCGAGGCTGCGGCCCAAGATGGCGGTGTGGCTGGTCGGGCCGCCGGCATCGGTTACGAAGGCGGTAATGTGCTGCTCTTTGAACAATACGGTATCGGCAGGCGAGAGGTCGTGCGCGATGAGGACGGTGTCGTCAAACAGGTTGCCGGCGAGGTTGATTTCGTTGCTTTGGCCGACAAGGTTGTTGTGGATGCGGCGGACGACTTGGAGCATGTCCTGTTTGCGTTCGCGCAGGTAGTCGTCGTCGATGCTGTCGAACTGGGCGGCGAGCTTGTCGCTTTGCTGTTTCAATGCCCATTCGGCGTTGATTTTTTGCTCGCGCAAAATGTCGATGGGTTCGCGCGAGAGGGTAACGTCGGTCAGCAGCATCAGGTGCAGGGAGATGAACGCGCCCAATTCGGTCGGGGCGTTTTCGGGAATTGCGCCGCGCAGTTGTTTCAGTTCTTTGCGCGTGGCTTTGATGGCGTTGTCGAAACGGGCAACTTCGGCATCAAGTTTGTCGGGATCGATGTCGTATTGGGGGACTTCCGTTGTGCCGCGCGTGATGAGGTGGGCGTGGCCGATGGCAATGCCTTTGCCCGCGGCTACACCGTGTAAGACGATGCTCATTATTCGCCCTCGCCGAAGTAGTCATTGATGAGGTCGGTCAACGCCTGCATGGCGGCGGCTTCGTCTGCGCCTTCTGTTTCCAGCTCAATCACGGTGCCTTTGGAGGCGGCCAGCATCATCAGGCCCATGATGCTTTTGCCGTTGACGCGGTTGCCGTTTTTGGTGACCCAGACTTCGCTTTGGAATTGGGAGGCGGTTTGGGTAAATTTGCTGGAGGCGCGTGCGTGCAGGCCGAGTTTGTTGATGATTTCGATTTCTTGTTTGAGCATGGATGTCCCCTAAATGTTCGTAAAGTGAATGTTTTCAGACGGCCTTAGCCGTTTTCTTTGCACACCAGGTCTTCAGGTGCGGATGTAATGGCGAAAATGCCACGGATGGCAGCTTCTTTAACGGTTTCGGTGAAGTCGGAGAGGTTTTCGGCTTGTGATGAGTATTGGATGGCTTTAATCATCATCGGGGCGTTGAGGCCGGTCAGGATGGCGGATTTGTTTTCGCGCACCAGCCGGCGTGCGGCGTTGCACGGTGTGGCGCCGAAGATGTCGGTCATGATCAGCACGCCGCGGTTGTCGGGAAATTCCTGCAATGCGGCGATGGCGTTGTTGATGATGTCGTTTTGATCTTCGTTAGGCTGTACGCCGAGGATGTGGAGATTTTCGGGGAAACCGTTGGGAAAGAAATGGTCGGCCAAACCGCGATAGGCTTCACCTATGGTTTCATGTGTAATGATTAACAAACCTATCATGATGTGTTCCTAGTATTGGGGTTGAGGCCGTCTGAACATCTTTCAGACGGCCTTTGTTTTATTTATTGTTTAAGGCGTAGATTTCGCCGAGGTTGCGCCAGCAGCCGGCGGCATCCATGCCGTAACCGAAGACGTAGCGGTTGGGCACGTCCAAACCGACATAATCGGCTTTGGTCGGTTTTTCTTTGTCGATCAGTTTGTTGGCAAATACGGCCGCACGGCAGCTTGCCGCGCCCATTTCCAACAGTTTTTCCTGAATGGCGGCCATGGTGTGGCCTTCGTCCAGAATGTCGTCCAAAACGACTACATGACGGCCTTTGATTTGCTCGGGGTCGGGCATGCGTTTCCAGTTGAACGCGCCGCCTGCGAGTTTGTCGCCGTAGCGGGAAACGTGGACGTAGTCAAAGTCCAAAGGGAAACGAAACAGCGGCAGCAGCTGCCCTGTAAACACCACCGCGCCACCCATTACAGGCAGGAGTAGGGGGTATTTGTCGCCCAAGTCGCGGGTGATGTCGTCGGCAACTTTTTGCAAGGCCGCGCGGCATTGTTCTTGGTCAAACAGCAAGTCGGCATTATCCAGCATGGCTTGGGTTTCAAGGCGTTTGGTTTCTAAGTCGGTCATGATAGATCGTGTTGAGTGCGGTTAAAAACAAATTATATAGCGGATTCAATCAATTTTCGATACAAGGCGCGGCAATGGTGTAGTGAAAGTGAAGGGAATTTGAGCCGACCACGTTCAGACGGCCTTTTGCCCTTCCGCTTCGTCCACCAGCAAAAATGCCGTCAAAGCCAAAGCGGTCAATACCGCCGTCAACACCATCGCCCGTCCGTAATTGTCCGCACCGGCGCGTCCGAGATAATCGTAAATCAAAGTGGTCAGCGTCTGCCATTCGGGGCGCGACAGGAATAATGTGGCCGCAAATTCGCCGATACACGTTGCCGAAGCTAAAGTCAGGCCGCGCCGCAAAGCCGGTTTCAATAAAGGCGCGGTGACATAACAGGCCGTCTGAAAACCGTTTGCGCCCATAGTGCGCGCCGCCGCCGCGTAATCTTTGGGCAAACCGTCCCACGCGGCCAATACATCTTTGGCCACAAACGGATACGCCAACAGCGCGTAAGTCGCCGTCAGCAGCCACAGCGAAGCTGTCCACTGCGGATAGAGCAGCAAAACGCCAAACGCGATGCACACGGGCGACACCATAAACGGCAAAAACATCAGCGCACGCAACCACGCCATTTGCCGTGCCGCCGCCGCATATAGCACGCCCAAAACCGTTGCCGCCGCTACTGCTGCCGCAGAGAAACGGACGGTGTTCCACACAGCCGCCCAGGTTTGCGCCTCTAGCAAGACTGCCCAAGAAGAGCCTGCCGATACCGCCTTGAGCCATACCGCCGCCAAAGGCAGCAGGCAGCACACTGCCAACATGGCCAATACTGTTGCCGTCAGCCATTTTTCCCAAGCCCATATCGGCGCACGCGGAGGCAAAGGCGAGACTGACTTATCCACAGCCACGCGTTTGCTCCAATACGCATACAAACCGCCTGCCGCCGCCGTAACCGCCAGCACCAGCCACACCAACACTGACGCACGCGCCATATCCAACTCATACGCCACCAGCCGGTAGATTTCCACTTCCACCGTCGCAAAACGTTCGCCACCGAGCAGCAAGGCCAGTCCGAAGCCTGAAAAGCAATATAAAAACACCAGACACGCGCCACCGGCAACCCACGCGCGCACCACCGGCCATTCGACCCAGACAAACCGCCTCCACGCGTCCGCGCCCAAAGATTGCGCCGACAGCAACCGCGCCTGCGGCACGCGCACAAATCCTTGATACGCCGAGCGCACCAAAACCGGCAGGTTGAAAAACACGTTGCCGTAAATCAGCAGCCACGGCGTGTCCTGCCAACCTGCAGCCAGCATGCCGTGTGCGCCAAATAAAGCCAGTACGCCCATGCCCGCCACCAAAGTCGGCATCACAAAAGGCAGCATCAGCAGGCGCAAAACCGTGCGCCGTCCGGCAAAGTCCATCCGCGCCAGCACCCACGCCGCAGGCACGCCCAAAGCCGTGACCAAGACGCAGGTCAAAACCGCCTGCGCCACCGTCCAGCCCAAGCGCAGGCGCATATAGTCATCAGCCACCACTTCCGCCCAAGCGCCTTCGCCGTCGTAAAACGCCAACGACAGCAAAGGCGCGACCACCATGACCGCCAAGAAACCCAAAGGCAGAAGCAACAGCGCACACCGCCGAATCCAAACCTGCATCGATGCGTACCCGAGAATAAAAACGTCTATTTTAGCCCGAGTTCGGTATAGAAGGTGGTATTCCTGTCCTTATTTTCAGACGGCCCGGGCAGCCTGACGGATAAAACTGCCGTTTCTTCAAATTTTCCAAACATTTACGAAATCTCTTCAAAAAGGCAACATAATTGGTTGGGCATTTTTGTTACAATGCCGCCGATTCAAAAAACCAAACAAATCAAAAACAAGGAAACATTATGACCACTACACGCCCACAAACCTATGATGCCGTCGCGCGCGCGTTGCACTGGCTGACCGTACTCGGTTTCATCGGCATCCTCTCCACCATTACCGTTTGGACCATCTACGATGGCGAAGAATGGGTCAAATCGCTCTTCGGCGTGCATAAATCCATCGGTTTCATCACGCTGTTGGTGATTGCCGTGCGCATTGTTTGGGCCTTGCTTAATGCATCCAAACGTCCTGCCGCCGACAGCTTTGCCGCCAAAGCAGGCCACCTTGCCCTTTACGTCTTCATGCTCGCCGTTCCCGTTATCGGCATGATCCGCCAATATGGCGGCGGCCGTGGCCCGTTGAAAGTATTCGGTGTCGAAGTGATGCAGGGTTCGCCAGAGAAAATCGAATGGATGTCCAATCTCGGCAATATGGCGCACGGCAAACTCGGTTGGCTGCTTTTTGCGCTTGTCGCCGGCCACATCGCCATGGTTGTCGTCCACCGCATTCAAGGCCACGACGTTTTGTACCGCATGATCGGCCGCCGTTCTTAAGTGTAAAATGGTAAACATTCAAGGCCGTCTGAAAACAGTTTGACCAAGCAAAAACTGTTTTCAGACGGCCTTTTTGTATTTGTGTTAATCTGCAAAAGTAGGGCAGGCATTATGCCTGACGTTGTCTAAATACTGTAAACCGTACCGAGAAACACCATGACTGCTCCCATCCTCGCCATCACATCCGGCGAACCGGCCGGCATCGGCCCTGACATCTGCCTTGATTTGGCTTTCGCCGATCTTCCTTGCCGCCCCGTTGTTTTGTGCGACAAAAACCTGTTGGTAAACAGGGCCGAACAGCTCGGCAAGTCCGTCATCCTGCGCGACTTTCAAGCCCAAGCGGCTGATCCGTTGCCCAAGGGCGAACTCGAAGTCCTGCATATTCCCTTAGATGCCGAGTGTCGGGCGGGCGAACTCAATCCTGCCAATGCCGCGTATGTGCTCCGACTGCTGGATACGGCGTATCAAGGCATTTTAGACGGCCTGTTTGCCGGTATGGTGACCGCGCCGCTGCATAAAGGCATCATCAACGATGCCCATGCAGGTAACGGCTTTTTCAGCGGCCACACCGAATACCTCGCCGAAAAAAGCCATACCGAACAAGTCGTCATGATGTTGACCGGCGGCGGCCTGCGTGTGGCGTTGGTCACCACCCATCTGCCGCTGAAAGACATTTCCGCCGCCATTACGAAGCCTTTAATCGAATCGGTTGTCCGCATTCTTGAACACGACCTGCGCCATAAGTTCGGCATAGCCAAACCGGTCATCCTTGTTACCGGCCTCAATCCCCACGCCGGCGAAGGCGGCCATTTGGGACACGAAGAAATCGACACCATTATTCCGGCGCTTCATGCCCTGCAGGCCGAAGGCATAGACGCGCGCGGCCCTTATCCGGCCGATACCGTGTTCCAACCCTTCCTGCTCAAAAATGCCGATGCCGTCCTCGCTATGTATCACGACCAAGGGCTGCCGGTGCTCAAATACGCCGGTTTCGGCGAAGGCGTGAACATCACCCTCGGCCTGCCCTTTATCCGCACCTCCGTCGATCATGGCACGGCATTGGGTTTGGCAGGCACGGGTAAAGCCGATTCCGGCAGCCTGATTACCGCTGTCCGCGCCGCGCTTGATATGGCGCATAATATGCAGAAGCAGGCCGTCTGAAGCGTGGAGGTTTAATCGTTTGCTGGCGTAATGTGTTCCCGTAAAAGCATCATCAGGGGATATTTGCCTGTCGGTTTGATGAAGCCGATAAATGTTTGGGCAATAATCTGCACTTTATTTGAAAAACCATATAAAAAGGCCGTCTGAAATCCCCATGTTTTGGATTTCAGACGGCCTTTGGTTTTTTTGGTTTACCAAATTTCAGACAAAGTTTCTTTGACTTTGGCCTTCACTTCCGCTCCGAAGTGGCGGCTGAGCATTTTGCTGAAATCGTCTTGCGGCGTGTAGTTGACCAGCTCGGGGGCTTTGACAACATCGCGGGCAACGCTGTAAATGCTGCCGAAGTCGTCAATCAGGCCGACCTGTTTGGCTTCTTTGCCGGTGTAGATGCGGCCGCTGAAAACATCGGGATACTGTTTGTCTTTCAACCTTGCGCCACGGCCGAGTTTGACGGCTTTGATAAATTCTTGGTGGATATCGCCCAACATGCTTTCCCAGATTTGGGTTTGCGCCGGCGTTTCAGGTGTGAAAGGGTCGCCCATGCCTTTGTTGCTGCCGGCGGTTTTCAGACGGCGTTTGACACCGGCTTTGTCCATCAGGCCGGTAAAGTCGAAACCGCCGCCGATCACGCCGATGCTGCCGACAATGCTGGAAGGGTCGGCGTAAATTTTGTCGGCTGCGGCGGCAATATAGTAGCAGCCGGAAGCGCACATGTCTTCGGCAACGAGGTAAACAGGGATGTCTTTGTGTTCGGCTTTGAGGCGGCGGACTTCGTTAAAGGCCGTGTTGGACACGACAGGCGAACCGCCGGGGCTGTTGGCGCGGATGATGATGGCTTTGGCGTTGCCGTTGTTATAGGCGGCTTCCATACTGTCGCGCAGGATTTGGACTTGGTCATCGATGTCGTTGCCGATTTCGCCGGTCAGGTCGATAACGGCGGTGTGTTCGCCGCGGGCGTGGATACTCGTGGTTTTTCCTTCTTCTTCTGCAAAGCCGAAGATCAGGCTGAGGAAGATGAGGACGGCGACGCCGCGCCAGATATTGCGCCAAATGCGGGCGCGGCGCTGTTCTTTGTAGGCGGCGAGGAGGACTTCGCGCAGGGTATTGCGCTCCCAGTTGTCAACGGGTGTGGAGGCTGAAGATGGCGTGTTTTGGGCATCGCCTTCACGGTGGATTCGGTATTGCATGATGTGATGTGCTTTCTTGTAGGCCGTCTGAATGTTCAGACGGCCTTATCGGTTTTAGTTGATGGAATAGCCGCGCAGGTATTGCGTACGTTCGCGGGTCATGCGGGTTTCACACTGCAGGCGCAGGTATTCTGCTTGCGCGGCGTTGTCTGCAGACGCGGCGGCTTGTTGGCAGTTGAGTTTTTTGCTTTGAATCCAGGCGCGTTGTTCGCCGAGGATTTGTTGTTTGACATCGCTGTCCATGCCGCCCCAGAGGTCGTTGATCTCGCCGTCAGCTTGACGGTTTTGCGCACGCGCGTTGTCAAGTTCGCTTTGGCTGAGGCCGGGCGGCTCGTTGCGCGGAGTTTCACGGTCAGGACGCAGGACTTCGTAGTCTGAATTGTCATCATCATCGGTCAAGCCGACGGCTTGGCTGGCGGCGTTGTTTTCAAGGATGTCTTGTGGATCAACAGTCGGCGGCTCTTCCGTATTTTGGTTTTGCAGCAGCTTGATGGCCTGCTCTTTGGATACTGGTTTGCCGTCTATCATGACGATGCTTTTCACGCCGTAGGGCAGCAGGGTGGCGGAAAGGGTTTGGGCTGTGGTGCTCAGGGTGTTGTCTTCGAGAATCAGTTTGCCGTCTTTGTCGGGGGTGTAGAGCAGGGTGGTGCTGAACGTGTTGTTTTCAAAAGTCAGGTTGCTGCCCATCAGTTTTTGTTCGAGCATGTCGGACAACGGGGTGTTGCCGTAAATCAGCGGACTGTTGTCTATGGCCGTTTTGAGGATGGTGTCGGGAATGCGGATTTTGAGGTTGGCGCGGCAGATGGCTTTGCCGTTGTCTTCGGTTTCTTTTGGGTCTTCAAGCAGGGTTTCTAATTCGAGGCCGGCGGCGATGATTTTGTCAGCATCGACGAATTGGCGGTTGTCATTGCGGGCAAAGGAGCGCGCTTGTTGTTTGAGGGTGTCTTCGATGGTGGTACGGATGTTTTGCAGTGTGGCCGGTTGGGCGCAATCAAGCGCGGCTTTCGGCTCTTCTTTGCTGCATGCGGCAAGAAGAATCGTGCTTAAAATCAATACGGAAGCGGTTTTTTTGTACATAGGTACTCCTGAAGATGACGGCCTTTCAGACGGCCTGACGTGCCTATCATAACAAAAGCACTTGCAGCAAGTAAATGCGGCAAGTGCTTTTCTATGTCAGACGTATCAGCCTTTGATGACGCTGACAAAGCCGGAGAGGATGGCGGCGTTGAGCAAGTCAACGAAGAAGGCGCCGACCATAGGTACAATCAGGAAGGCTTTGTGCGACGGGCCGAAAGTTTGGGTAATGGACTGCATGTTGGCAACGGCGGTCGGGGTGGCACCCAAACCGAAGCCGCAGTGGCCTGCCGCCAATACGGCAGCGTCGTAGTCGCGACCCATGAAGACGTAGGTAACGAAAGTGGCGTACAGAATCATCACGACGGTTTGTACGGCCAAGATGATGGTCACAGGGCCTGCCAGACCGGTCAATTCCCACAGTTTCAGGTTCAGAAGAGCCATGGCAAGGAAGAGCGACAGGGAGGCGTTACCGAATACGTCGATGGCGCGGTCGAACATATTGACTTTGAAGGTTGCAGTCAGGACGTTGCGGATGACCACACCTGCAAACAGACACCATACGAATTTAGGCAGGTCGAAGAAGGCTTTGTCGTAGCCGTCGACGATTTCGGCAAAAGCCAAACATGCGGCAAACATCGCGAGCGTTTCGACAGCGGAGTCAGCCGTAATCAGGCGTGTACGTTGTGCTTTTTCGAAGATGTCGTCGGCAACATCGTTGTCGTCGGATTTGGCAGTTTTGACGACAGGTTTACGACCCATTTTGTTGATCAGACGGCGTGCAACAGGACCGCCGATCAAACCGCCGAATACCAGGCCGAATGTTGCAGAAGCCATACCCAAGCCGGTTGCGCCGGTCAGGCCGAATTTGCTTTCAAAGTCAGGACCCCATGCGCCGGCAGTACCGTGACCGCCGGTCAGGGTAATCGAACCGGTAATCAGGCCAATCAACGGATCTAAGCCCAATGCGCTCGCCAAGCCGACACCGACGAAGTTTTGGACGATGATGAATGCACCCACCACGGCGGTAAAGATAACCAAAGGTAAACCGCCCGCTTTCAAACGAGAGAAATCGGCGCTCAAACCGATGGATGTAAAGAAGATAAGCATGAATGCATCTTGCAGCGGTTTTTCAAATTTGAAGCTGACGCCGTAGGCTTCATGCAGGGCGAACAGGACGATAGCGGCAACCAAACCGCCGGCGACCGGCTCGGGAATATTGAAGTCTCTTAAGAATTTGATTTTTTGAACCAGAAATTTACCAACCAGCAACACGAGCGTGGCGGCAATCAGTGTGTAATAACTGTTGAATTCCCATTCCATGTTGTTTCACCTCCTAGAAATGTTTTTCCGAGTATCCGTTTTTGTTCCGGATGCAGTGTGTTTCAACGCTCGGCGTTATCCGCCGAGTGTCATGGTATTGATGCGCGGACAAGGCAAGGTGTTTTCAGAAAGAAATGAAAACAATGATGTGTCCGTGAAAAATAACTGGCAAATATTAGGGGAATAGTTAAAGATTGTCAAAAAATGCGAGTGTAAATCTTTTCAGACGGTCTTTTGCCCGATGGCATGGTGCGCTTCGCGGCGCCATTGTTCTAATAGGGATGTTAATGATTCGGCCGAAGTGTGGCCGTTGCTGATGGCGGCCTGCAGCCAGTAGCAGGCGGTCGGAACATGACAGCCGACACCTTGCCCGTGATAGTAAAAACAGGCGAGGTGGTATTGGGCGGAAGGGTGGTTTTGTTCGGCAGCAATGGCGTACCAGTGTGCAGCCGCCCGAGGATCTTGCGCCGTACCGAGGCCGTAATGGTAGATGCGGCCTAAGGCTGCCGCCGCGTTTTTATGGTGGAACTCGGCAGCTTCCATGTAATTTTTGCGCGCGGCATTATAGTCGGCGGGACGGCCGATGGCATTGGCTTGTGCTTCCGCCAAACGGTATGTGGTTTCGGTTTGTTGTTGTTGCAGGGCGGTAGTTTTGATTTGTTCGTATTGTTGCGGATGGTACAGCGCGGCGTCGCTGATGAGTTTTTGTGCTGCGGCGGCAGAACCCAGTGCGGCTGCACAGTGGTAGTAATCATGCGCGATATGGTTGTCGGCTTTGATACCGAGGCCGTAGCGGTAGAGGTCGCCCATGATTTTCAGCGCTTCGGGATGGTTTTTCTCGGCAGCGGCTTTGGCATATCGTGCCGCTTGGAACGGATCGCGTTCGGAGAGTTCGCCGGTCAGGGCGTATTGGGCCAGCTTGGCCTGTGCTTCCGCTTGCTCCTTATCGGCGGCACGACGATACCATTTTAAGGCTTCGGGTTTGCGTTGGGCGGCAAGAAGGTCGGCCAGCAGGGTTTGTGCGGCGATGTGGCCGGCTTGTGCGGCTTGTTCGAGATAATGTTCAGCTTGTGCGTGATTGGGGCTGACACCTGTGCCGTAGAAATAAATTTTACCGAGTTGCCAGCAGGCGACAGTTACGCCGAGCGCGGCCGCTTTTTCGTATTGTTCAATGGCTGTTTCAATGTCGCCTTGTCGTTGATGATGACGTGCCAGATGGTAATACGCAGGCGCGGCATATCGGGCGGTGGCAAGCTCCGCCCAGTAGAGGGATTGTGGATCGTTGCGTTGCGCGTGGTAACGCATGAGGATTAATTGGGCTTCGAGGTGACCCTGTTCACCCAGCCAGGCGTATTCGTTAAGAAGCTGTCCGGTTGGAGTGCCGTTGTGTTCGCGTTGTTGCAGTAGGATAAAGAGTGCCTTGGGATGGCGTTGGGCCGCGGCGGCTTCCAGCCATGGAAGTGCCTGCTCCGGATGACCGTTTTGCAGCAGATGGTCGCCCAATACAAAAGCAGCTTCCGTATATCCCTGCTCTGCGGCCTGTTGCAGCAGGGGCAGGGCTTGGGCGGTATTGGATTGTTCCAAAAGGGCGGCGGCTTGCCGGTAGAGGATATCAGGAGCGGCGGTCATGGTTTGCGGGCGGATATAAAGTGGAAGACGGATGCTGCGGCATATGGGCGGCGATACCGGTTGAGGGCTTTGTAAAAATATTGCTCGGCATAGTTTTGTAGAGTGTATTGCCTTGCTGGCTTATCTTTAGGATGCTTGGCTTGTTATATTGTTTTGCCTGGGGGTACATCCATATTTTGTGCGTTGCAAAGGGCTCAGGTTGAGTCGGTATGCGCTCATGACAGCTCGGTCATTATACTGTTTTTGTAATTTATTGTTAATGATAAATGCAGGTTTTTGTGTTTTATTTACATGGCAGTAGCTAAGGTATTGATTGCTTCAGGCCGTCTGAAATGTTTTCAGACGGCCTGAACTTTCCTTCGCTAAGTCAGATTGCTGGTGTGGAAGAGTCGGAAGAGTTTTTGTTGAGGAAAAAGACCTGACTGTAGAAGTTGCCGTTAATTTGGGTTACGTTGAGGTGGTACATACGGTAGGCATGAAACAGCTCTTTGTCAGGCGGTGTCGGATGATTCCAAAATTCTGCCAAGGTATTTTGGTCAGTAATGCCGGGAATATCATAATAGGCACGACCAAGAACCTTAACTGGCATATTGAGACCTTTGCAAAATCCCCCCAAAATCCCCTAAATTCCCACCAAGACATTTAGGAGATTTCTCATGAGCACCTTCTTCCAGCAAACCGCACAAGCCATGATCGCCAAACACATCGACCGCTTCCCACTATTGAAGTTGGATCAAGTGATTGATTGGCAGCCGATCGAACAGTACCTGAATCGTCAAAGAACCCGTTACCTTAGAGACCACCGCGGCCGTCCCGCCTATCCCCTGTTGTCCATGTTCAAAGCCATCCTGATCGGACAATGGCACAGCCTCTCCGATCCCGAACTCGAACACAGCCTCATCACCCGCGTCGATTTCAACCTGTTTTGCCGTTTTGACGAACTGAGCATCCCCGATTACAGCACCTTATGCCGCTACCGCAACTGGCTGGCGCAAGACGACACCCTGTCCGAATTGCTGGAACTGATTAACCGCCAACTGACTGAAAAAGGT
>NZ_JAPWBA010000019.1:0-25731 GCF_041433195.1 Neisseria sp. 27098_8_139 | reverse complement strand
GATTTTCAGACGGCCTTTATTTTGTTTGATGTTAAATATCGATTAGAAAACAAGGCTGTTGGGGCGTAGAGCCTTGTCGTGGGGGCGGTTTAACGGTACTATTCTCGGTTAATCCTGTTTTATTCCTATGAAATTGAAAGTATAAGATGATTAATGATATTCAAAAGACAGCTGAAGGCAAAATGCAGCGTTCTCTGGAAGTATTGAAAGACAATTTGGCTAAAGTGCGTACCGGCCGTGCGCATACCGGCCTGCTTGATCAAGTGGAAGTGGAATACTGGGGCAGCATGGTGCCTGTGAGCCAAGTGGCGAACGTGACGCTTTTGGATGCGCGTACGATTGGTGTGAAACCTTTCGAGAGCAATATGGCTGCAAAAGTTGAGAAAGCGATTCGTGATTCTAACTTGGGCCTGAACCCTGCTTCTGTCGGCGATTTGATCCGTGTCCCTATGCCTATGCTGACTGAGGAACGCCGTAAAGATTTGATCAAAGTAGTACGCGGCGAGGCTGAAGAAGGCCGTGTGTCTATCCGCAATGTGCGCCGTGATGCAAACGACCACATCAAAAAATTGTTGAAAGACAAAGAGATTTCTGAAGATGAAGCACGCCGTGGTGAGGAAGCGGTTCAGAAGTTGACCGACAAATACATTGCTGAGGCAGATAAGCTCTTGGCTGCCAAAGAAGAAGATTTGATGGCGATTTAATCCTGTGTGCAAACCGTTCAGACGGTCTTTGGACGGTTTGCTCCCTGAAAGGCAGACATGAAAAGCAGTACGCAGACGATTTTGGAACACTCTGCCATCCCCCGACATATTGCTGTGATTATGGACGGCAACGGACGTTGGGCAAAGAAGCGTTTTCTTCCCCGTGTGATGGGGCATAAGCGCGGCTTGGATGCGCTGGAGAACATGGTGAAGCATTGTGCTGAACTGGGTGTGCGGTATTTGACCGTGTTTGCTTTTTCGACTGAAAACTGGCGACGCCCCGAGGAAGAGGTTTCTTTTCTGATGGGGCTGTTTTTGCAGGCTTTGCAAAAGCAGGTGCGCCGTTTGCACGATAACAATATGCGCTTGAGGGTCATTGGCAGCCGTGAGCGGTTTAATGCTGAAATCCTGAAGGGGATTGAGGCGGCAGAGGCGTTGACGGCAAACAATACCGGTTTGACTTTGAGCATTGCTGCCGATTATGGCGGCCGCTGGGATATTTTGCAGGCGGCAAATCAGTTGATTGCCGAAGGTGTCACTGAGATTACGGAAGAGGCGTTGTCGCGCTATTTGATGTTGGGCGATGCACCTGAGCCGGATTTGTTTATCCGAACCGGCGGGGAGACGCGCATCAGTAATTTTCTGCTGTGGCAGATGGCGTACGCGGAATTGTATTTTACGGATACGCTGTGGCCTGATTTTAATGAGAAATCACTGAACGAGGCGATTGTTTCTTTCCAAAAACGGGAACGCCGCTTTGGGCGGACTTCCGAACAGCTGCCGGTTGAGCAGCAACGGGGTTGAGAACTATGTTGAAACAACGGATTTTAACGGCGCTGTGGCTTTTGCCGCTGATGCTGGGTATGCTGTTTTATGCACCTATGTGGCTATGGGCAGCGTTTTGCGGCCTGATCGCTATGTTGACTTTGTGGGAATATGCCCGCATGAGCGGCTTAGATAAGCTGAAAATCAATCATTATTTGGCTTCAACGCTGGTGTTTGGTGTGATTGCCTATGCCGGCGGTTGGCAGTTGCCTGATTTGGTTTGGTATGTCGTATTGGCGTTTTGGCTGATTGTCATGCCTTGGTGGCTGAAGGCGAAATGGGAGTTAAACGGCGGATGGCAGGCTTACACGGTCGGTTGGATGTTGGTGATGCCGTTTTGGTTCGCACTGGTTTACCTGCGCCCTCAGCCTGAAGACGCGCTGTCTTTATTGGCGATTATGGGTTTGGTGTGGGTGGCCGATATTGGTGCGTATTTCTGCGGCAAGTCGTTTGGCAAGTGTAAAATTGCGCCGACCATCAGCCCGGGTAAAAGCTGGGAAGGTGCGATCGGCGGTGCATTATGCGTTGTCGTGTACATGACCATCGTATGGAAAGCCGGTTGGCTGGCTTTTGAAGCTGGTTGGTTAAAAACTATTTTGATCGGCTTGATTCTGACCGTTGTCAGCGTGTGCGGCGATTTGCTGGAAAGCTGGCTCAAACGTGCGGCCGGTATCAAAGACAGCAGTAATCTGTTGCCGGGACACGGCGGCGTGTTCGACCGTGTGGACAGTCTGATTGCCGTTATCAGCATTTATGCCGCCTTTGTATATTTGTTTTAAACCGCCTGTCTCACATGGTTGGGGGAGCTGATTATGTTCGAACAAAAACAGATTTCATCTTTATCGATCTTGGGCGTATTGTTGGCATTAGGATTGATGGCTGCAGCGTTTATTTTGGGCGTGCAGTTTAAGAATCTGCGCCAACCGGGGACGATTACCGTAAAAGGTTTGGCGGAGAAAAACTTTCAATCCGACAGCGCAACGTGGAATACGGGCGTAAATGCGCACGGCGAGAGCTACCAGGAAGTTTTGGATTCGCTGACGGCAAGACGCAAGAAGCTGTCTAAATTTTTGGGTGAGCAAGGCTTTACAGCGGCTGAAATGAAAGTGGGCCTGCCCGAAGTGTCGCGCGTTTTCAATGAAACCCGCGATGAACTGGGAAACGTAACCCGCACGCCCAACGGTTACGATGGCGACCTCAATATTGTGGTCAACACCAAAAAACTGGACAAAATCCAAGCCGCCCAGCGCGCCATTTTGAACTTCCGTGCGCAAAACGAATTCATCCGCTTCGACAATCCGCAATATTTGCTGGGCAATTTGGAAACCATCAAACGCGATTTGATTACGCAGGCGACTGAGGATGCGCAGAAACGCGCGGCCGAATTTGCCAAAACCGGTGGCGGCAAAGTGGGCGCCATGCGTTCTGCTTCGCAAGGCTCGTTTAATATCTATTCCGACACCGGCAGCAGCGAGGACGATGAGTACGGCGGTTCTTACGATAAAAGCACCGTCGGCAAACAAGTCCGACTGGTTGTTACCATCGAATACGGCATTGAGTAATTCTTTCAGACGGCCTTTTCAGCTGGGAGGCAAAAGGCCGTCTGAAAATTGGAAACGGCAAAGAAATCTATTTCAAACACAATGAATACCGTTTGCACAGCACATAAAGAACACACCATGACACAACAAGTCCTGACCATATTAGGCAGTACCGGCAGCATAGGCGAAAGTACCTTAGACGTTGTCTCTCGCCATCCCGAGAAATTCCGCGTGTTCGCGCTGGCAGGGCATAGGCAGGTGGATAAGCTGGCGGCGCAATGCAAACAGTTCCGTCCGGAATATGCCGTTGTCGGCGATGCCGGCCATGCGGCCGAGCTGGAAAAGAAACTCAAACAAGAAGGCATCGATACGCAGGTTTTATATGGTTCTCAAGCCCTGATTGACGTGGCTTCGGCTGATGAAGTCAGCGGCGTGATGTGTGCCATTGTCGGCGCGGCCGGTTTGCCGTCGGCTTTGGCCGCCGCTCAAAAAGGCAAAACCATTTATCTGGCAAACAAAGAAACACTAGTGGTTTCCGGCGCATTGTTTATGGAAACCGCCCGTCAAAACGGCGCCACCGTCTTGCCGATTGACAGCGAACACAACGCCATCTTCCAAGTATTGCCAAGGGATTACACAGGCCGTCTGAATGAGCACGGTATCAATTCGATTATCCTGACCGCATCGGGCGGCCCCTTCCTTAACACTGATTTAAGTACATTTGACAGCATTACGCCCGAGCAGGCGGTCAAACATCCGAATTGGAGCATGGGGCGCAAAATTTCCGTCGATTCCGCGTCAATGATGAATAAGGGCTTGGAGTTGATTGAGGCGCATTGGCTGTTTAACTGTCCGCCGGAAAAACTGGAAGTCGTCATTCATCCGCAATCCGTGATACACAGCATGGTGCGTTATCGCGATGGTTCGGTATTGGCGCAGTTGGGTAATCCCGATATGCGTACGCCGATTGCTTATTGCTTGGGCCTGCCTGAACGTATCGATTCCGGCGTGGGCGAACTGGATTTTGGCGCATTGTCCGCATTGACCTTCCAAAAGCCTGACTTTAACCGTTTCTCATGTCTGAAACTTGCCTATCAGGCCATGAATGCAGGCGGCGCCGCGCCTTGCGTGTTGAACGCCGCCAACGAAGTTGCCGTGGCCGCTTTTTTAGATAAACGTATTAAGTTTACCGATATTGCCAAAGTCGTTGCCCACTGCCTTGCCCAAGATTTTTCAGACAGCCATCATGATATCGAAGGCCTGCTGGCGCAAGACGCGCAAACACGCAGGCAGGCAGAAGCCTTTATCGGCAAACAATAAAGCTTTAATGACAGGCCGTCTGAAACGTCAACCGCTTGGCATTTAGGCAGACAAAATGGAACAACTGCCTTTATAATCGGTTTTCAGACGGCCTTATCTGTTGATTATCACATTCCATTCAGGGGATTTTTTTGCAAACCTTTTTAGCCTTTATCGTCGCCATTCTGATTTTGGTCAGCCTGCATGAGTTCGGACACTATATTGTTGCCCGCTGGTGCGGCGTTAAAGTCGTGCGCTTTTCCGTCGGCTTCGGTAAGCCCTTTTTCACCCGAAAACGCGGCGATACCGAGTGGTGTCTTGCCCCGATTCCACTGGGCGGTTACGTTAAAATGGTCGATACGCGCGAAGGCGAGGTGGCAGAGGCAGATTTGCCGTACGCCTTTGACAAGCAGCATCCGGCCAAGCGCATCGCCATTGTCGCCGCCGGCCCTTTGACCAATTTGATTTTGGCCGTTTTGCTTTACGGTTTGAGCTTTTCCTTCGGCGTGACCGAGTTGCGCCCTTATGTCGGCATGGTCGAGCCTGCCAGTATTGCCGCCAAAGCAGGTTTTCAGGCAGGCGATAAGATTGTATCGGTCAATGGAATCTCCGTAAAAGACTGGAGCGATGCGCAAACCGAGATGGTGCTGAACCTTGAAGCCGGTCCTGTAAAAGTCGCCGTTCAGACGGCCTCCAATACCCAAGCCATCCGCATAATTGATGCCGCCGGCACGCCTGAAGCAGGTAAAGTTGCGAAAAACCAAGGCAACATCGGCCTTTTGCCTTTTAGAATTACTAACCGCGTCGGCAAAGTCTTGGCCAATAGTCCGGCCGAAAAAGCAGGTTTGAAGGAAAACGACAAACTGCTGACCGCCGATGGGAAACCCATCGAGAGCTGGCAGGCATGGACGGAACTCTTCCGCGCCAGCCCCGGCAAACGAATCGAGCTGACTTACGAACGCGACGGTAAAATACTGGCGACCGCTATCCGTCTGGACAGCGTCGAGCAGTCGGCAGGCGTGCTGGTGGGTAGAGCAGGGCTTGCCGCCCAGGCGGATAAAGAGTGGGATAAAACCATCCGCTACCGCTATACGCCTTCCGTTGCCCAAGCCTTTGAATTGGGTTGGAACAAAACCGTCAACTATTCGTGGACAACCCTCAAATTTTTCGGAAAACTGGTTACAGGCAATGCCTCTTTGAACCATATTTCCGGCCCCTTGACCATTGCCGATGTCGCCGGACAATCCGCCAAACTCGGATTGCAGAGCTACCTCGAATTTCTGGCCTTGGTCAGCATCAGCTTAGGCGTGTTGAACCTTTTGCCCGTGCCCGTTTTAGACGGCGGACATTTGGTTTTCTACACCGCCGAATGGATACGCGGAAAGCCTTTGAGCGAGCGCATACAGGCAGTCGGCCTGCGCTTCGGACTGGCAGCCATGCTTTTGATGATGGCTGTGGCTTTCTTTAATGACATCAACCGTTTGTTTGGATAATTTATGAAACTGAACCAGATTGCTTCCGCTTTAATGGTATTGAGCCTGTCTCCACTGGCATTGGCTGACTTTATCATTCAGGACATCCGCGTCGAAGGCCTGCAACGCACCGAGCCGAGTACCGTCTTCAACTACCTGCCCGTTAAGGTCGGTGATAATTTCAATGATGCGCGCAGTGAAGAAATCATCAAAAAACTCTACGCAACCGGTTTCTTTGACGACGTACGCGTCGAGACCATGGACAATCAAGTCCTGCTGACCGTGATTGAGCGTCCGACCATCAGCTCGCTCAATATTACTGGTGCGAAAATGCTGCAAAACGATGCCATCAAGAAAAACCTTGAAGCATTTGGTTTGGCGCAATCCCAATACTTTAACCAAGCAACGCTGAACCAAGCCGTTGCCGGTTTGAAAGAAGAGTATTTGAGCCGTGGCAAACAGTCTGTCCAAATCACTCCGACTGTGACCAAACTCGCCCGCAACCGCGTGTCTATCGATATTGCCATCGAAGAGGGCAAATCTACCAAGATTACCGATATTTCATTTGAGGGCAACGAAGTTTATTCCGACCGCCGTCTGATGAAACAAATGTCCCTGAGCGAAGGCGGCATGTGGACTTGGATCACGAAGAGCAACCAGTTCAATGAGCAAAAATTTGCTCAGGACATGGAAAAAATTACCAATTTCTATCAAAACAACGGCTACTTCAACTTCCGCATTTTGGATACCGATATCCAAACCAACGAAGACAAAACCAAGCAGACCATTAAAGTAACCGTCAGCGAAGGCGACCGCTTCCGCTGGGGCAATGTACGCATCGAAGGCGATACGCTGGAAGTGCCGAAAGAAGATTTGGAAAAACTGCTGACCATGAAGTCGGGCAAATGGTACGAGCGCGCGCAAATGTCCAATTCGCTCGAAGCCATCCAAAACCGCATGGGTCAGGCAGGTTACGCATTCAGCGAAATCAATGTCCAACCGATTCCAAATGCCGAAACGCATACCGTTGATTTTGTGTTGACCGTTCAACCGGGCCGCAAAATCTATGTAAACGAAATCAACATTACCGGCAACAACAAAACCCGTGACGAAGTCATCCGCCGCGAGTTGCGCCAAATGGAATCGGCGCCTTACGACTCTGCCAAACTGCAACGTTCTAAAGAGCGCGTTGAGTTGTTGGGCTACTTCGACAACGTTCAATTTGATGCGGTTCCTGTGGCCAATACCCCTGACCAAGTTGACCTGAACATGAGCCTGACCGAACGTTCTACCGGCTCGCTCGACTTGAGCGCAGGTTGGGTTCAGGATACCGGTTTGGTGATGTCTGCCGGCGTGGCTCAAGACAACCTGTTCGGTACGGGTAAATCCGTTGCCCTGCGTGCTTCCCGCAGTAAAACCACAGTAAACGGCTCGTTGTCGTTTACCGACCCATACTTCACACCTGATGGCGTAAGCTTGGGCTACGACCTTTACGGCAAGACTTACGACCCACGTAAAGCTTCTTCCAGCGCGAAACAATATAAAACCACGACTTTCGGCGGCGGTTTGCGTATCGGTATTCCGGTTACCGAATATGACCGTGTGAACTTCGGTTTGGCCGCAGAACGCTTGACCGTGAACACCTACAAAGGCGCGCCTAAACGCTATGCCGACTTTATCAACCAATATGGTAAAGGCGACGGTAGTGGCGTGGGTAACTTCAAAGGCTGGTTGTACAAAGGTACCATCGGCTGGGGCCGCAACAAAACCGACAATGCCTTGTGGCCGACCCGCGGTTACCTGACCGGCGTAAACGGCGAAATCGCTTTGCCGGGCAGCGACCTGCAATACTACACCCTGACCCACAACCAAACTTGGTTCTTCCCGTTGAGCAAAGATTTCACGCTGATGCTGGGTGGTGAAGTCGGTTATGGCAACGGCTACGGCAAAACCAAAACCATGCCGTTCTTTGAAAACTTCTACGGCGGCGGCTTAGGCTCTGTCCGCGGCTTTGAAAGCGGTACGCTGGGCCCGAAAGTTTATGACGAATACGGCGAGAAAATCAGCTACGGCGGTAACAAAAAAGCCAACGTTTCCGCAGAGTTGCTCTTCCCAATGCCGGGCATTAAAGACTCGCGTACCGTCCGTCTGAGCCTGTTTGCCGATGCTGGCAGCGTGTGGGACGGCAAAACCTACAACGACGGCAGCAGCAGCAATTCCAATGGCGTATCCCAAAACGTGTACGGCGTAGGCACAACGCACAAATCGACATTCAAAAACGAATTGCGTTACTCTGCCGGTGCTGCCGTGACCTGGCTCTCTCCGCTGGGTCCGATGAAGTTCAGTTATGCTTACCCGATTAAGAAAAAAGAAGGCGACGAAATCCAACGCTTCCAATTCCAACTCGGTACGACATTCTGATGATGTTTAGGCCGTCTGAAACCCGGTTTGTCCGTTTCAGACGGCCTCATGGCAGATTGGCGGTAAGCTTATTGCAAACCGCCCGTTTGTTTTCAAGCAAGGATTTTTATCATGAGTAAAATAGCCGACACCCTCCGTGTCCTCGCCGTAGCCCTGCCGGGTTTCGTGCTGTTGCCGCAAGCGGCGGCGGATGGCGTGCAGAAAATCGGTTTTATCAATACCGAGCGCGTTTATCAGGAATCCAAGCAGGCGCAAAGCATTCAGATGACTTTGGAAAAAGAGTTCAAAAGCCGTCAAACCGCCTTGCAAAAGCTGCAGCAGGAAGGCGAGGCTTTGGAGCGAAAACTGAGCGGCGACAAGCTCAGCGACAGCCAAAGGGAAGCGGAAACCCAAAAATGGCGCAATCTGGTACAGAAATTCCGCAAGCAGCAGGCTGAGTTGGCTGAAGACTACAACCTACGCCGCAATGAAGAATTCGCCGCGCTCCAGCAAAATGCCAACCGCGTCATTGTCGATTTGGCCAAGCGCGAAGGTTACGACTTCATCTTGCAGGACGTGATTTACGTCAACGGCCGCTACGACATTACCGACAGCGTTATCAAAGCCCTAAACGCTCACTGACCCTGCTCGGCAGCGAATGTAACCATACAGACAAACCTAAGGCCGTCTGAAACCCAAACCGGCATCTTTCAGACGGCCTGACATCTTGACGGCAGATTATCATGACTTCACAAGCATACACCCTGTCCCAAATCGTTTCCCAGCTCGGTGGAGAATGGAAAGGCGAAGACATCGCCATTACCGCCGTCCGTCCGTTGGATCAGGCGCAGACGGAACACATCAGCTTTTTGGCCAACCCGAAATACAAAGCCGAAGTACACGACAGCCAGGCAGGCGCAGTGATTGTGTCGCCGAAAGCCGCAGACGAATTTGCAGGTCGCAACCTGATTGTGGCTGCCGATCCTTATCTTTATTTTGCCAAAGTGGCACGATTGTTCTCGCCGATTGTCAAAGCACAGGGCGGCGTACATCCGACTGCCGTTGTCGAGGCAAGCGCCAAAGTGCCGGCAAGCTGCGAAATTGGCGCGAATGCCTATATCGGCGCGAATGCCGTATTGGGCGAAGGCTGCCGTATTTTAGCCAATGCCGTTGTCCAACACGATTGCACGTTGGGCGATGAAGTCGTGCTGCATCCCAACGCTGTCATCTATTACGGCTGCACTTTGGGCAACCGTGTCGAAATCCACAGCGGCGCCGTCATCGGTGCGGACGGTTTCGGCTTGGCCTTTGCCGGCGATTCATGGTTCAAAATCCCGCAAACCGGCGCCGTCACGCTGGGTGATGATGTGGAAATCGGTTCGAACACCAATATCGACCGCGGCGCAATGAGCGACACGACCGTCAGCAACGGCACCAAAATCGACAACCAAGTCCAAATCGGCCACAACTGCAAAATCGGTTCACATACCGTTATCGCCGCCAAGACCGGCATTTCCGGCAGTGTCACCATCGGCAATTATTGTATTATCGGCGGCGGCGTCGGCACGGTCGGACACATTGAAATCGCCGATAAAACCACCATCGGCGGCGGAACATCCGTTACCCACAGCATTACCGAAAGCGGCCAGCATCTGGCCGGTATTTTCCCGATGTCGGGCTACAAAGACTGGGCACGCAATGCCGTTTATATCCACCGTTTGAGCGAAATGAACAAACGCCTCAAAACGCTGGAAAAACAGCTTGCCGACAGCGACGAAGCCTAAAGGCGGCGCAAACAGTCCGCGCCCCACATCCGAATACGTTTAAACCCAATACAAACAAGGAAAGACGAACATCATGGACGTACAACTCCCGATCGAAGCCAAAGACATTCAAAAACTTATCCCACACCGCTATCCGTTTTTGCAACTCGACCGCATTACCGCGTTCGAACCGATGAAAACCCTGACTGCGATTAAAAACGTCACCATGAACGAGCCGCAGTTCCAAGGCCACTTTCCTGACCTGCCCGTGATGCCCGGCGTGTTGATTATCGAAGCCATGGCGCAAGCGTGCGGCACACTCGCCATCCTCAGCGAAGGCGGCCGCAAAGAAAACGAATTCTTCTTCTTCGCCGGTATCGACGACGCCCGTTTCAAACGCCAAGTCATTCCCGGCGACCAACTGGTTTTTGAAGTCGAGCTGTTGACCAACAAACGCGGTATCGGCAAATTCAATGCCGTTGCCAAAGTCGACGGCCAAGTTGCCGTTGAAGCCGTGATTATGTGCGCCAAACGCGTGGTGTAAGAATGGGACAGGCCGTCTGAAAGTTCAGACGGCATCTTGCAGGCAATACCTGTATCAGACAGCAAGGAGACAGCATGACACTTATCCATCCGACCGCCGTCATCGACCCTAAAGCCGAACTCGACTCCAGCATCAAAGTCGGCCCATACAGCATCATCGGCCCCAATGTGCAAATCGGTGCGAATACCGAAATCGGTCCGCACGTCGTCATCAACGGCCATACGACCATCGGTGAAAACAACCGTATTTTCCAATTTGCCAGCCTCGGCGAAATTCCGCAGGACAAAAAATACCGCGACGAACCTACTAAGCTGATTATCGGCAACGGCAACACCATCCGCGAATTTACGACGTTTAACCTCGGTACGGTTACCGGTATCGGCGAAACCCGTATCGGCGACGACAACTGGATTATGGCCTACTGCCACCTTGCCCATGACTGCGTGGTCGGCAACCATACCATCTTCGCCAACAACGCCTCACTCGCAGGTCATGTTACCATCGGCGACTACGTCGTCTTGGGCGGCTACACGCTGGTGTTCCAATTCTGCCAAATCGGCGACTACGCTATGACCGCGTTTGCCGCCGGCGTACACAAAGACGTACCGCCGTACTTTATGGCTGCTGGCTACCGCGCCGAACCGGCCGGTCTCAACAGCGAAGGTATGCGCCGCAACGGTTTCACAGCCGAACAGATTGCCTCCGTCAAAGATGTGTATAAAACCATTTACCATCGCGGCATTCCGTTTGAAGAGGCCAAGGCAGACATTCTGAAACGCGCCGAAACCCAAAGCGAATTGGCGGTATTTAAAGACTTTTTTGCACAATCCACACGCGGCATTATCCGTTGATTGATGGATTGAAGGCCGTCTGAAACTTTTTCAGACGGCCTTTGGATTGCAAAAATCCGATTAGCGGGGCAGATTTCCTGTCCGTTTGCCGCTGATGCCGTCTGAAAACGGGCAGGCAAATGTCTGCCTCAAAATCTTTTAGCTTCCGAACCTCAACAACATGAACCCCAATCCTTCCCCCCTTATCGCCATCAGCGTTGGCGAAGCTTCCGGCGACTTACTCGGCGCACACTTAATCCGTGCCATTAAGGCGCGTTGCCCGAATGCGCGGTTTACCGGCATCGGCGGCGAGCGCATGAAAGCGGAGGGTTTCGAGAGTTTGTACGATCAGGAAAAGTTGGCGGTGCGCGGTTTTGTTGAGGTCATCAAACGCCTGCCGCAGATTTTGAAAATCCGCAAAGGGCTGGTGAACGATTTAATCCGCCTCAAGCCGGATGTGTTTATCGGCATCGATGCGCCGGACTTTAATCTCGGCGTGGCGGAAAAACTCAAGCAGGCAGGCATTCATACCATTCATTACGTCAGCCCGTCGGTTTGGGCGTGGCGACGCGAACGGGTCAATAAAATCGTGCATCAGGTCAACCGCGTGTTGTGCCTGTTTCCGATGGAGCCGCAGCTATATATCGATGCCGGAGGCAAGGCTGAGTTTGTCGGCCATCCGATGGCGCAAACCATGCCTGTGGAAGCGGATAGGACGGCGGCGCGGCAGAAGCTGGGCGTGCCTGCGGACGTGCCCGTGTTTGCCATATTGCCCGGTAGCCGTGTGAGCGAAATCGATTACATGGCGGCGGTGTTTTTTCAGACGGCCTTATTGCTGCTGAAACGTTATCCGCAGGCACAGTTTTTGCTGCCGGTGGCAACGGCCGCAACGCGCAAACGCATTAGCGAAATTTTGGCGCAGCCTGAGTTTTCAGCCCTTCCCATTACGTTGACCGACAAGCAGTCGGATACAGTTTGCACCGCTGCCGACGTGGTATTGGTTACCAGTGGTACAGCGACTTTGGAAGTAGCCTTGTGTAAACGGCCTATGGTCATCAGCTACAAAATTTCGCCGCTGACTTATGTGTATGTGAAACGCAAAATCAAAGTGCCGCATGTCGGTTTGCCCAATATTCTGTTGGGTAAAGCCGCCGTTCCCGAGCTGCTGCAACACGACGCCGTCCCTGAAAAACTGGCGCAGGCCGTAGCAGACTGGTATGACCGCCCTGAAGCCGTGGCCGCGTTGGAACAGGATTTCCACGCCTTGCATCTGCTGTTGAAAAAAGATACGGCGGCATTGGCGGCGGCGGCAGTATTGGAAGAAGCCGGATTTTCAGACGGCCTGAAAGACAATTAAGGAAAATACATGAATTTATTGGGAGCCTTGGCCAAGGTTGGCAGCCTGACGATGGTGTCGCGCATTTTAGGCTTTGTGCGCGATACGATTATCGCCCGTGCGTTTGGTGCAGGCATGGCGACAGATGCGTTTTTTGTCGCGTTTAAACTGCCCAACCTGCTGCGGCGCGTGTTTGCAGAGGGCGCATTTGCCCAAGCCTTCGTACCGATTTTGGCGGAATACAAAGAAACTCGCTCACCCGAAGCCACGCAGGTGTTTGTGCGTCATGTGGCCGGTATGCTGTCGTTTGTGTTGGTCATCGTTACCGCGCTGGGCATACTTGCCGCGCCATGGGTGATTTATGTTTCCGCGCCCGGTTTTGCCAAAGAAGCCGATAAGTTTCAGCTTTCCATCGACCTGCTGCGGGTAACGTTTCCTTATATCTTTTTGATTTCATTGTCATCTTTTGTCGGCTCGATACTCAACTCCTATCATAAATTCGGTATTCCCGCCTTTACGCCGACATTTTTGAACATTTCCTTTATCGTCTTTTCCCTGTTTTTTGTACCGTATTTCGATCCGCCCGTTATGGCTTTGGCGTGGGCGGTATTTGTCGGCGGCGTGTTGCAGCTGGTGTTCCAACTGCCTTGGTTGGCAAAATTGGGCTTCTTGAAAATGCCCAAACTCAGCTTTAAAGATGCGGCGGTCAACCGTGTACTGAAACAGATGGCACCGGCTATTTTGGGCGTAAGCGTGGCGCAGATTTCATTGGTTATCAACACCATTTTTGCCTCGTTTTTACAGTCCGGCAGCGTGTCGTGGATGTATTACGCCGACCGACTAATGGAATTGCCGACCGGCGTTTTGGGTGTGGCACTCGGTACAATCTTGCTGCCTACCTTGTCCAAACACGCAGCCAGTCAGGATACCGAGCAGTTTTCCGGCCTGCTCGACTGGGGTTTACGCTTGTGTATGCTGCTGACCCTGCCTGCCGCCGTCGGCCTTGCCGTGTTGTCTTTCCCTCTGGTTACGACCTTGTTCATGTACCGTGAATTTACGTTGCACGACGCGCAAATGACCCAATACGCGCTGATTGCCTATTCCTTCGGCTTAATCGGGTTGATTATGATTAAAGTGTTGGCACCCGGCTTCTACGCGCGCCAAAACATCAAAACTCCTGTTAAGGTCGCTATTTTCACGCTGATTTGCACGCAGTTGATGAACCTCGCCTTCATTTCGCCGCTCAAACACGTCGGCCTGTCCCTCGCTATCGGTTTGGGCGCGTGTCTGAATGCAGGTTTGCTGTTTTTCCTTTTGCGCAAACACGGCATCTACCGTCCCGGCAAAGGTTGGGCAGCGTTTTTGGTTAAAATGGTCATCTCTTTGGTCGTCATGGGCGGCGGTTTGTGGCTGGCGCAATATTATCTGCCGTTTGAATGGGTGCACGTCGGCGGCTTTAAAAAAGCAGGCCAACTCTGCGTTCTGATTGCCTTGGGCGGCGGCCTCTACTTCGTTTCCCTTGCCGCGCTCGGCTTCCGTCCGCACCATTTCCGCAGAGTAGAAAAATAAGCAGTAGGGCGTATAGTTTGGCTTAAAGGCTATTCACTAAAAAGGCCGTCTGAAACATTTTCAGACGGCCTTTTCTTGCTTTACGTTTTAACTGTAAAGCTTCGCTCCTTTTTTGACGAACTCAATCGCTTTTTCTTCCATGCCTTGCTGTTGTGTTTTTTGCTTGTCGGCGTAGTCGCGCACTTCCTGCGTGATTTTCATCGAGCAGAATTTGGGGCCGCACATCGAGCAGAAGTGGGCGATTTTCGCGCCTTCGGCGGGCAGGGTTTCGTCGTGGAAGCTCTCGGCGCGTTCGGGGTCGAGGCTGAGGCGGAATTGGTCGCGCCAGCGGAACTCGAAACGCGCCTTGCTTAAGGCGTTGTCGCGCAACTGTGCGCCCGGCCAGCCTTTGGCGAGGTCGGCGGCGTGGGCGGCGAGTTTGTAGGTGATGATACCGGTGCGCACGTCTTCTTTGTCGGGCAGGCCGAGATGCTCTTTCGGGGTAACGTAGCAGAG
Source organism: Neisseria sp. 27098_8_139 (assembly GCF_041433195.1). Classification (NCBI taxonomy): domain Bacteria; kingdom Pseudomonadati; phylum Pseudomonadota; class Betaproteobacteria; order Neisseriales; family Neisseriaceae; genus Neisseria; species Neisseria sp. 27098_8_139. The sequence continues at coordinate 10,953 of NZ_JAPWBA010000019.1, read as the reverse complement.
CATGGCTGTGCCATACCAGCCGATATTGGTCGCACCTATGCCCGAGGTGATGTGGTCGTAGCCGGGGGCGATGTCGGTAACGAGCGGACCGAGTGTGTAGAAAGGCGCTTCAAAGCAGTGTTGCAGCTCTTCGGTCATGTTTTCTTTCACGCGTTGCAGCGGTACATGGCCTGGACCTTCGATCATGACTTGTACGTCGTGTTCCCACGCTTTGGCGGTCAATTCGCCCAAAGTGTGCAGCTCGGCAAATTGGGATTCGTCGTTGGCATCGGCAATGCAGCCGGGACGCAGACCGTCGCCGAGGCTGAACGATACGTCGTAGGCTTTCATGATTTCGCAGATTTCGTCGAAATGCGTGTAAAGGAAGTTTTCCTGATGATGGGCAAGGCACCATTTCGCCATGATGGAGCCGCCGCGCGATACGATGCCGGTCAGGCGGTTGGCGGTCATCGGTACATAACGCAGCAATACGCCTGCGTGCAGGGTGAAATAATCCACGCCTTGTTCTGCCTGCTCGATTAAGGTGTCGCGCACCAAATTCCAAGTCAGGTCTTCGGCGATGCCGCCGGTTTTTTCCAACGCCTGATAAATCGGCACGGTGCCGATGGGGACGGGCGCGTTGCGGATAATCCATTCGCGCGTTTCGTGGATGTGCGCGCCTGTGGATAAATCCATAATCGTGTCCGCGCCCCAACGCAGCGACCACACCATTTTTTCGACTTCTTCGGTCAGGCTGGAGGTAACGGCGGAGTTGCCCAAGTTGCCGTTGATTTTGACGCGGAAGTTGCGGCCGATAATCATCGGTTCGAGTTCGGGATGGTTGATGTTGGCAGGGATAATCGCGCGTCCGGCGGCGATTTCTTGGCGCACAAATTCAGGCGTGATTTGGTCGGGATGGGTCGGGATATTCGCGCCGAAACTTTGCCCTGCGTGTTGTTTCAAGAGCTTGGCGTATTCAGGCCGTCTGAAAAGTTCGTCCAGTTTCATGCGTTCGCGTATGGCGACAAACTCCATTTCCGGCGTGATGATGCCTTGGCGGGCGTAGTGAAGCTGGGTTACATTGCGGCCTGCTTTGGCGCGGCGCGGACGGGTGATTTGGTTGAAGCGCAGATGGGCAGTTTTCGGATCGTGTGCGCGTTCGGTGCCGTATTCGCTGGAAAGCTTAGGCAGGATTTCGGTATCGCCGCGTTCATCCAGCCATGTGGTGCGGACGTGCGGCAGCCCTTGTTTTAGATCGATGTGCGCCGCCGGATCGCCGTATGCGCCGCTGGTGTCGTACACCGGAATTGGCGGATTGGCTTCCGTACCTTGCGCTGTGTAGGTATCATCCTGACGGATTTCGCGCAAAGGCACGCGGATGTCGGCGCGGCTGCCCGGGATATAGACACGGTCGGAATTGGGATATTGGAAGCGGATGCCGATGTCTTCGCTCAAGTCGGAAAGACGGCGCGCCTCATCGCCGGTTTTTTTAGTGGTAGTCATAAAAAAATTGCTCCTGTTTCTCGGTTATGAAAGGAAACAGGAGCATTGCTTTTTTCAGACGGCCTTGTGGATATTTTCAATCAACCGTTTAAAATCACATTTGCCGAAACTCCCCACGCAGGTATTATCCTGTTCGGGTGTAAAGGGTATTTCTCAGCCGCTTGGTTTGAAAGCAGCACCCCTGTTTCTTTATTAACGAAAATTAAACCATGCGGACGGTTTTTTGTAAAGCGGCGTTTTTCGCATTTTCTGTCAAAAACGCTTGACAGCGATTCCGTCTTTCCGTATAGTTACAACTTCTGACGCGGGATGGAGCAGCATGGTAGCTCGTCGGGCTCATAACCCGAAGGTCGTAGGTTCGAATCCTGCTCCCGCAACCAAATATAAAAATCCCCTGCAATCGCAGGGGATTTTGCTTTATGCGGTATTTATTGTTGCTCCGGATCGGTATCGTTGCGCAGGTATTCTTTCAGGCGTTGCAATTCTTTTTTGTCCAACCATTTATTGCGCGAACGTTGCAACAGAATCACCAATGCGGCGATTTCGTTACGCATATTGGTACTGAGCCAGAGGAAGCCTTGCCAGTCGTAATGCAGGCGGGCGGCCGGTTTGCTCAGTTCGGTATTGAGCGAAGTATCGATGCGGATACGGCGGGCGTAGTGGCCTTTGATGAGGCGGACGGTCAGGCGCAGCTCGCGTTGGAGTTGGTTGAAATGGCGGTCGAGCAGGCGGATTTCGCTTTCGTTGAGCGTGGGCGCGCGCAGTTTGGCGGCGGTGGTCAGGAGCAGCTCGGTGGTGGTGACGATTTTGCGGTGGGCATGCTGCATGGCTTCCATCATATTGTTGCTGATGTGGCTTTCGCCGGATGTTGCGGCCAGATGGCTGCGGCTTTTGACCATGCGGGCGTTGATTTTGCGCATTTTAATCATGTTTTGCTCCAAACGCTCGCGCGTCATGCGCTTGCCATTGCTGATTTCGGCAATCATTTTGGCGCAGTCGGTGAGGTTGTCGGCAAGCATGAAGCGCCACATCAGGGTGGAGCGCAGGGGCAGGAGTTTGGCGGCGGCAATGGCGATGGCGGCACCGATTAAGACGTTCATGGCGCGCATCAGGCCGCTGTCGAGCCAGTGGTGGCTGCTATCGCCGATGAGCATGCACATGGTCAAACCGGCAAGCATGGCGACATAGCCGTTTTTGCCGACCGCAGACCAACCGGCCACTGCGCTGGCGGCTCCGATAATCAGATAGAAGAAAACGCCGTCTTGGAAATAATGCTGGTTCAACCATAAAACGGCCAAACCGACGCCCAAACCGATGGCCGTGCCGAGCATGCGTTCGACTGCTTTGGAGTAAATCGCGCCTTGGAATTGCAGCATGCCGAGGACGACAAAGACGGTCATGCCGATCCACTCGCCGTGTTGCAGGTGGAAGACTTTGGCCAACAGGGTGGAAAACACGATTGCCAAGCCGAGGCGGAAGGCGTGGATATGGCGGCGATAGCGGTAGCGTTCGTAGGCGTTGAGCCAGCGTTCGGAAAAATGGAGGCGTTCGGATTGGGCAGGCATGTTGTAAGACGTATGGGTATGTGGGGATGTAAATTATAACTGATTGGTAAAGCAGATGAAATTTGAACTGTTCCCCAATGGTTTGAACTATTGCAGAATTTCTCTATCGCAAGCGGATATAATAGCGGCTTTGAATCAGACAGGCGGTGAAGAAATGGCGACGGTTTTAAGCGCAGGCGTGGACGAAGCAGGGCGCGGCCCTTTGGTCGGCAGCGTATTTGCGGCGGCGGTGATTTTGCCGGAACATTTTGATTTGCCGGGTTTGACCGACTCAAAAAAACTGAGCGAAAAAAAGCGCGATATGTTGGCGCAGATGATTAAGGAACAGGCGGTTGCGTGGAGCATTGCTTTTGCCGACCCCGACGAAATCCTGCAACTGAACATCCTGCACGCAACCATGGCCGCGATGAAGCGCGCAGTCGAGGGGCTATCGGTCGCTCCCGATAAAGTATGGATAGACGGCAACCGCGTGCCGAAAGATTTGAATGTCCCTGCCGAAGCCGTGGTCAAAGGCGACAGCAAAATTATTGAAATCTCTGCTGCTTCGGTTTTGGCCAAAACTGCGCGTGATGCAGAAATGTATGAATTGGCGAAACGCTATCCGCAATACGGGTTTGACCGCCACAAAGGCTACGGCACGGCGCAACATTTGGCCGCGTTGAAACAATACGGCGTATTGCCGGAACACCGCCGCGATTTCGCACCGGTCAAAACCTTATTGGCACAAGGCAATCTGTTTGAAGAATGAAAGCATATCAAAAGGCCGTCTGAAAGATTTCAGACGGCCTTATTTTTGGACAAGTATTATTTCAACGCAGCCAAACACTCTTTAATCAACTCAGGGCCGCGATAAATCAAACCGCTGTACACTTGAACCGCACTGGCACCCAAGCGGATTTTTTCTGCCGCGTCCGCGCCGTTCATGATGCCGCCGACGCCGATAATCGGCAGCTTGCCGTCAATGCGTTCCGCCAAAAGTTTCAACACCTGATTGCTTTTCTCGCGCACGGGCAAACCGCTCAAGCCGCCTTGTTCGCCTGCGAGCGGATGGCTGCCCAAGCTTGATTTGTCGATGGTCGTGTTGGTGGCGATGATGCCGTCCATTTCCACGGATTTAACCACATGGGCGATGTCGTCAATTTGCGCTTCGTCCAAATCAGGCGCGATTTTGACCGCCAGCGGTACATATTTGCCATGCGCGGCCGCCAGTTGCGCCTGTTTGTTTTTCAAGGCTTCCAACAATGCGCTCAACTCGTCGCCGCCTTGCAAGGCGCGCAGGTTTTTCGTATTGGGGGAGGAAATGTTGACCGTGATGTAGCTCGCGTGGGCGTAGGCTTTTTCCAAGCAAATCAGATAATCGTCGGCCGCGTTTTCAATCGGCGTAACGGCATTTTTACCGATGTTGATGCCCAAAATGCCTTTAAAGCGGCTGTTTTCAATGTTGCGGATCATCGCGTCAATGCCGTGGTTGTTGAAACCCATGCGGTTGATGATGCCTTGGTGTTCGGGAACGCGGAAAAGGCGCGGCTGCGGATTGCCCGGCTGCGGCTTGGGCGTGACCGTGCCGATTTCGATAAAGCCGAAACCCAAAGCGGCAAACGCATCGATACACTCGCCGTTTTTGTCCAAACCTGCCGCCAAACCGACCGGATTGGGCAGCTGCAAGCCCATCAGCTCGGTTGGTCGGGTGTGGCTGTCCACTTTGGGCAGCAGGCCGAGTTTTTCGATAGAACGCAAACTGTTGAGCGTGAAATGATGGGCCTTTTCTGCATCGAAGCGAAACAGGATGGGACGGACGAGTGAATACATGGCGGCGGCTTTCTGAACGGTTGATGAATTTGGCGTTATTTTACCTGAAACCGTCAAACTGCCCCAAACGTCTGTATCGATATGATTTTATTGTTTGGCGTCAAATGAAAATAAATAGGGTTTTTGCGTGTAATCGGATAGTTCATTAAAATGGTAAAAGAGAGGCTTTTCAGACGGCCTGATGGATGTATAGTCAATTAAAATCAAAATAGGACAGTAGTGCATCGTCAAATCGGGCGTAATCAGACAATACGGTTCGCAGATACCGCTTAATATTCGCCCACACCTTCTCAATCGGGTTGAGCTCAGGTGAATCAGGTGCAAGAGGCAATACCTTATGTCCCAATTTTTCCGCCATTTCCCGTAAGACACTCATACGGTGAAATCGTGCATTATCTAAAATAATCACCGATTTTTGAGTCAATGCGGGCAGTAGGCATTGCTGAAACCACGCTTCAAAAAAGACTCCGGTCATCGTATTTTGACAAACCATCGGAGCAATCAGCCGGTTGCCGACTTGTGCGGATACCAGAGATAAGCGTCGGTATCTTTTTCCACTTATCTGCGCTTTCACTATTTGCCCTTTCAGGCTGCGGGCATAGGGACGGAACAGGTAGCGGTCAAATCCTGTTTCATCCAAATAAACACGTTGGTAGTCGGAAAATCCGGCCGGCTGTGTCAAATAATGCGTTACTGTGGCCGGGTCTTGTTCTTTGTAAGTGGCGGTCTTTTTTTGCGCGTCATCCCCATCTGTTTGAGTGCATAGCAAACGGCGGCTGGCGTACAATCAAAATGTTTGGCGATTTCATGCAGATAGGGCATCCTGGTGTTGCCCAATATATTGGGCCGGTTTTTGCCTATCCAATTTGACGGCGTTTAGACCGGTAACTTGATGTTTTAGGCTGCCTGTTTGTTTTTTAAGGCGAATCCACAGGGAAAGCGTGTTTCTTGACAAGTTAAACGTTACTGCGGTTTGGCTGATGTTTTTGCATTGTTCGTAATAGTTTAAGGCTTTGTTTCTTAAGTCCGCAGAGTATGCCATGGTTAGACCTTCAAAGTTAAGTATTGTACTATTTTGTTTTTAATTGACTATATTTGATAATCCAGTATAGCGCTTAGATAATTGAGGAAGGCATATAAATGAGCCGGATAAATATTGTTAATATTTATCCGGCTCATATAAAAGGACTACGGTAAGATATATTACTTGAAGATTACCAAGAATATTTTATGCCGATTGAGCCTTTGTATCCTTGATGTTTCGTTCCACTTAAAGATTGTTCATACCGTGCATCTGCATAAATATGGGTATTGGAACTGGTTGCAAATTGTGCTCCCAAACCAACTTCACCCCAAGTTTTTGCTAATTTTTCAGTAACATTATCCTCGCCAATGTTACTGGCCGAAGTATTTCTGAAGTTATGCCACACATTAGTGGTGAAATACAAGGTTCGAACTTTTTCATGATCGGTTAAATTATTATAAGCAAAGCGTACACCAATGCGGCTGCGTAAATTATGTTGCTTATCTTGATGCACAGAGCGCATATCATCAGTGAAGCTGTTTAAGCCGAGGTATTGATAGATTAATTGTGCTTGCGGCTCAATAATCCAACTGTCGCCATTATTCGTTTTCTCTTTACTCAATACAAACGGACGACCTACCTCACCCGATAAAGCCACACCCAAACCATGGTTTTTTGCTTTCGAATCTAGGGAGTTATATTTATTTTGCATCCAAGAAAGTTGGCCTACAAAGTCTATATAGCTACCATCTTCAGAATACCGTGTGTGAGTCACACCGACATGGAGGTTTTCGGTTTTAGCTTTACCTGTATATTTGTCATCAAGGACGACACCATTCTCGGCACGATATTCATCATAAAATTTCGAATTAGCATGTGTGTAACCAACATAACCACCAGTTAAACGTTTGCCGCCATTTTCGCTAGAAGAAATATCAAAGTCGTGGCCAAACTGGAAGCCTGCAAGGTTAGCGCTAAGATTCAAACGCTTTTTACCATCCAAAGCAATGTGTTTGCCAATAATACGTCCCCAAATTTGGTTGTTCGCTTGAGATTTTTCCCAAGAAAGGGCCTGATTTTCACCACGGCGTTGGTGCAATGTACCAACCGTTTCGTAGCCAACTTCTAAGTTCAAGTTTGGAATAAGCGTATAAGCAGGAACAGAAGCTGTGTAAATGGCATCCTTATTCGTGGAAACTACCGTCCAAAAATATTCGGTTGTATTTCCTACTTTTTTGGAAGCCAATTGCAGTTCACCCGCACCTGTAGTTTTGGCAATACCGGTAAAGTTCTTTAAATTACTTTCCCCTTGTACTCGAACTACTGCCGTACTGTTTTTGGCTAAATCAGCCGCAATAGAGCCGATAGTGCCATCAATCATATTTTCTGTGCCGTCCGCTTTCAAACTGACAACTTTTGTTGTCCCTTCGGCATTACCGGTGATTTCCAATAAGTCAGATTTACCGTTATTGGCATCATTACTATCCCAATGAGTATTCACTTTAAGAACACCGTTATTCGCTGTGTAGTTGCCTTCCACAGTGAGTTTGTCTTCGTAAGAGCCATTGGCAAGGGTGATTTCACCGTTGTTACTGGTTAATGTGCCTTCAGTACCATCTTGTTTAACCAGTTTAACTTTATAGTCTGTTTTAGTTGAACCGTTCGGAATATTTTTAGACGCATCTAATACCCCCTTATCCAAGGTTAAGGCATTGATGGTAGAGCGTTGTTCATCACCTTTTTGTTTCAATTCCCAAACAGCTTGGTTGTTCACATGCACATCTAATTTAGAATGCACATTGCCTTTAGATTGTTGTTGCATCAAACCAATGGCTTTTGCTTGATCAGACAAGGTAAATGTCAAATCAGCCCCTTTGGTTACTGCCACTTTAGTTTCGGCAAGCCAGCCATTTTCTGCGGCTTTGGCTTCACTGTCTTTGCCTTTCAACGCGAATTTTGCATTTTCAGCAACGAATTCACCATTATTAAACCAACTTGCGACTTTATTTCCTGCGAAGGTTACTGCAAAACTACTTTCTTTTCTCGCATCAGCAACAATCAATGAAGCATCATCAGATGTTGTGGTGATTTTTGTATTGTTTAAACGAACTTCTTGATCTTTATTAGGCTCATTTCTGGATACATTGTCGCTAATAAAAAAGGCACTTACTTTAGTTGCGTAATCCTGAGTATCGAAAACAACAGCTGAATTGCCGGATTTGATTTCACCGCTGCTGGTATCTGAATCGGCAATTAAGCGGGATTTGGTGCCAAATAAGCGCACGGTTGCGGAATCTTTTGTTTCTTCTGTATTCAGCACCATTCTGCCGGTGGAATTGACAACAGCACCTTTATAGTCAGCCGGTTTTTCAGTGTTTGGTAGTTCCGGTTTACCAATTTTTAATGCGGCAGAAAATTTTCCATTCGCTTTCACTGTGATGTCAGAATCTTTTAAGTTCGCTTCCGCACCGTCTCCACTGACGTAAAGCCCGACTAAATAATCCCCGATTTTATCGGTGGTTTTATCTTCCACATTAATGGTCAGTTTTTTCTCAGAATTGAAAACCGGTTTGGCACCATCCTTACGGTAAACTTTCACCCCGGATAATTGGTGACCAAATGGTGCAGTTGCGCCACCAAAGTTTTTTGTACTTTTCACTGTGTTTTCTGTGTTTTTAACAGTGATATTAGCATCATCATGCAAAGTTAAGCTGGCGGTATCAGAAGCGTTACCACCGGCATAATCATATCCTACCGCAATACCGTAAGCCGCATTTGAATCTGATGCTAATCCTGAATTTCCTTCGCTGGCTAACGTAACATTAATGTTAGTTTTACCTTTGATTTCTACCTGATTATTCGCACGAACAATAAGCCCTTTTGGACGAGCAAATTGTTCTCCGCTATTAGGTGCTAGTGTAGCTTTGTAATCTCCATCAATGTTTTGATTTGGTTCTTTCCAAAATTCTCCTGAACCCTCTGTTCCCACAGTAGGTGAAGTGTCGTCCGCTGCAGCAACGGCCAATGCAGGAATAGAAAAACAAGAAGCTATCAGAGTATGCAGCAAGGTTTCCCTAAATATTTCTTTTTTATAAGTCAACATATAAATTTTCCTTTTATTTATGATTTTAAAATCACGATAAGACCCCATTCAAAAATGGAAGCTGCCTTAGTCCTTAGTATAGCATAATATATTGTTTTTCCATATAACTCTTCTGCTATCACATAGGCCGAGACCTTTGCAAAAAAGCCTTTCCCCCAACAGCCGAAACCTAAACACAGGTTTTCGGCTGTTTCCCTCCCCAAATCACTCCTAATTCTACCCAAATACCCCCTTAATCCTCCCCGGATACCCCATAATCAGGCATCCGGGCCGCCTTTTAGGCGGCAACAGGCGCACTTAGCCTGTTAGCTGCTTTCAATAGGTTCAAACACATCGCCTTCAGATGGCTTTGCGCACTCACTTTGAGCAGACCAAAATAGGCTGCCCGCGCATAGCGGAATTTACGGTGCAGCGTCCCAAAGCTTTGTTCGACCACATAACGGGTCTTCGACAAATATCGGTTGCGTTTGGTTTGCACTTCCGTCAGCGGACGGTTGCGGTGGGCTTTGCGCATAATGCCGTCCAGCAACTGATGATCTTCTAGATGTTGCCGGTTTTCCGCACTGTCATAGCCTTTATCGGCATAGACGGTCGTACCTTTGGGCAAGCCTTCCAATAAAGGCGACAGGTGGTTGCACTCATGGGTATTGGCGGGAGTGATGTGCAGTTTCTCGATATAGCCTTCCCCATCGGTGCGGGTATGTTGTTTGTAACCGAGTCTGTATAAGCCGTTTTTCTTTGTCCAACGGGCATCTTTGTCTTTGCTCGGTGTGGTTTGGCCGCTGACTTGTCCTTCTTCATCGACTTCTATGGCCTGACGCTGTTTGCTGCCGGCGGTCTGAATAATGGTGGCGTCAATGACGGCGGCGGATGCTTTCTCTATTTTTAGGTTTTTTTCGGTCAGTTGGCGGTTGATCAGTTCCAACAGTTCGGACAGGGTGTCGTCTTGCGCCGCCGGTTGCGGTAGCGGCATAAGGTGCTGTAATCGGGGATGCTCAGTTCGTCGAAACGTCAAAACAGGTTGAAGTCGATGCGGGTAATGAGGCTGTGTTCGAGTTCGGGATCGGAGAGGCTGTGCCATTCACTTGATCCAACTTCAATAGTGGGAGTGGTCGATGTGTTTGGCAATCATGGCTTGGGCGGTTTGCCGGAAGAAGGTGCTCATGAGAAATCCCCTAAATGTCTTGGTGGGAATTTAGGGGATTGGGGGGATTTTGCAAAGGTGTCAGGCCGTCTGAAACCCAAAAAATTGGGGTTTCAGACGGCCTTTTTAGTAGAAATTTGTTTGGAATAATTTTAGGAAGTTTGGGTATAATTATTGTGGGGCTGGTAGCAAAAAAGCCCCATTGCAGTGGGGCTTTGTGCTGAAACCTTCCTAGAAAGGAGAGTTTCAATCATGAAACATACCACTCGCACGGGTCGTTCATGGCTGAGACTGCGAACAGTCGTTAAGATTATCTTAACCCTGTTCCTGCTTTTAGTCAATTAAACGGCTGAAAACAAAAAACTGTTTTTCAGTTTCCGCCTGTTTGTCATGAACAGGCGGTTTTTTATTGTTTAACGCTGATTCAAATGTAGGAAAACGTTGCGTTGTTTACACCACAGGTTGAGAATGAAGCCTGCAAGACCTCAAACGGCGTATCGCCGTTCAAACTGCGGTGCGGCTTCACAGTGTTATAGAAATTAACAAAGCGGCACAACTCCTTTCGCCGGTGTTCCGGACTGTCAAACAACTGTTTCCCATGCCACATCTCCATCAGGGTGCGGATAACCCGTTCCGCCTTACCGTTGGTCTGCGGACGGGCAACCCGGGTAAACTTTTGACCAATCCCGTTCTCATAACAGGCTACACCGAAAGCATGGTTGGCCGAGCCTTTATATTCCGTACCGTTGTCGGAGTAAACGCACTCAATCAGGTATGGACAGGGATCAATCAGGTGTCCAGTCAGAAACTTGGCGGCACTGTCTGC
>NZ_JAPWBA010000018.1:0-31716 GCF_041433195.1 Neisseria sp. 27098_8_139 | reverse complement strand
GACTTGACCATCATTAACGATGGCAAGCAAGACGTGTACGCCTACGAATACGTCCAAACCGGCAAACCGCTGGGCGAGCTTTTGGAAGACATCATCAATGCAGCAGTGAAAAAACTGCCGATTCCTAAAGTCATGCGTTGGGGCAGCAGCACATTTACCTTCGTGCGCCCTGTACACAGCCTGATCGTGCTGCACGGTGGCGACATCGTAAACGTCAGCGTTTTGGGCCTGCAAAGCGGTAATCAAACCTTGGGGCACCGCTTCCTTTCCGGCGGCGAAATCACCATTGAAAACGCCGACAGCTACGCCGCACAAATGCGTGAGCAAGGCAAAGTGGAAGCATCGTTTGCCGAACGCAAAGCCGCGATTCAGACGGCCTTGGACGAGCAGGCAGGTCGTCTGAAAGCGACCGTTGCCGCTGATGAAGCCTTGTTGGATGAAGTGACTGCATTGGTCGAATGGCCTGTGGTATTGGAAGCCGGTTTTGAAGAACACTTCCTCGCCGTGCCTCAAGAATGCTTGATTCTGACCATGCAGCAAAACCAAAAATACTTCCCGCTGCTCGACCAAAACGGCAAGCTGATGAACCGCTTCTTGCTGGTCTCCAACCTGCAAACCGAAGACCCGTCACACATCATCCAAGGCAACGAACGCGTCTTGCGCGCGCGCCTGTCTGATGCCGAGTTCTTCTACAAACAAGACCAAAAAGCGACTTTGGAAAGCCGCCTGCCGAAATTGTCCAGCGTGGTTTACCACAACAAAATCGGTTCGCAAGCCGAGCGCATCGAGCGTCTGCAAAGCATTGCCGCCCATATCGCCAAAGCATTGGGCGCGGATGCCGCCGCAGCCGAGCGCGCCGCACGTTTGGCCAAAGCCGACTTGGTAACCGAAATGGTCGGCGAGTTCCCCGAATTGCAAGGCACCATGGGCAAATACTATGCCCGCTTGGACGGAGAAACCGAAGAAATCGCCGAAGCCATCGAGCAACACTACCAACCGCGCTTTGCCGGCGACAACCTGCCGAACGGCAAAGTGGCAACCGCCGTTGCTTTGGCCGACAAACTGGAAACCTTGGTCGGCATTTGGGGTATCGGTCTGATTCCGACCGGCGACAAAGACCCATATGCCCTGCGCCGCTCCGCATTGGGTATTTTGCGTATGCTGATGCAGTACGGTTTGGACGTAAACGAACTGATTCAGACGGCCTTCAACAGCTTCCCGCAAGGTTTGCTCAACGAGAAAACGCCGTCTGAAACTGCCGACTTCATGCAGGCGCGTTTGGCCGTGTTGTTGCAAAACGATTATCCGCAAGACATCGTTGCCGCAGTATTGGCGAAACAGCCGCGCCGTTTGGACAACGTAGTGGCCAAACTGCAGGCCGTTGCCGCGTTCAAACAGCTGCCCGAAGCCGCCGCATTGGCCGCAGCCAATAAACGCGTACAAAACCTGCTGAAAAAAGCCGATGCCGAGTTGGGTGAAGTCGATGAAAGCCTGCTGCAACAGGACGAAGAAAAAGCCCTGTACGCCGCCGCGCAAGGTTTGCAGCCGAAAATCTCCGCCGCCGTTGCCGAAGGCAATTTCCAAACTGCTTTGTCCGAGCTGGCTTCCGTCAAGCCGCAAGTCGACGCATTCTTCGACGGCGTGATGGTGATGGCCGAAGATGCCGCCGTGAAACAAAACCGTTTGAACTTGCTGAACCGCTTGGCAGAACAAATGAACGCAGTTGCCGACATTGCGCTCTTGAGCGAGTAAGGCCGCGTTTCAGTTGCCCCTTTTTTCAGGCTGCCCGATGTTTCAGGCAGCCTGAAGTTTTTCGGGCGTATCCCTTGCATGGTGTTCAAGGGTATAATTCAGCAGATTTGTCAGGCAGGCAAATCGCGCACATCAAACAATTTCCCACATTCAAGAGGCAGATTATGAATATTCCAGCCATCCGAACCGCACTCGATGCCGTGTTGATTCCCACCACAATACGCACTTTGGGCAGCGAAAAAGCCGTTTCGCTTCTGGAAGAGCATTCAGACGGCCTGCATATCGGCCTGAAATTCGCGTTCCCAGTTGCCCATATCGCAGCAGACATTGCCAACGCCCTCCAAGAAGCCGTCATGGCACATACCGGCGACACGCATATCCACTTAAGTATCGATACCGAAATCGGTACGCACAAAGTCCAACCCGGCGTGGCAACCATCAAAGGCGTGAAAAACATTATTGCCGTTGCATCCGGCAAAGGCGGTGTCGGCAAATCAACGACCACTGCCAATCTTGCCACCGCAATGGCCAGAATGGGCGCGCGCGTCGGCGTACTCGATGCCGACCTGTACGGCCCAAGCCAGCCTACCATGCTCGGCGTGCAAGACCGCAAACCCGACCAACAAAACAAAAAACTGATTCCCGTTGAGGCCGAAAGCGGCATTCAAGTAATGTCTATCGGTTTCCTGGTCGATACCGACCAAGCCGTTGTTTGGCGCGGCCCGATGGTCAGCCAAGCCTTGCAACAGCTGATGTTCCAAAGCGAGTGGGACAATGTCGATTATCTCTTCATCGACCTGCCGCCCGGTACCGGCGATATCCAATTGACCCTGTCGCAAAAAATCCCCGTGACCGGCTCCGTTGTCGTCACCACGCCGCAAGACATCGCCCTGATTGATGCACGCAAAGCCGTGGATATGTTCAACAAAGTCAATATCCCGATTTTGGGCGTTTTGGAAAACATGTCTGTCCATATTTGCTCCAACTGCGGCCATGCCGAAGCAATCTTTGGCGCAGAAGGCGGTAAAAACTTGGCAGAGCGTTTGAACGTACCGTTGCTCGGCCAGCTTCCGTTGAGTCTGCCTGTACGCGAAGCCATGGATAGCGGCACATCTTCTGCCTTGTTTGAAAACAACCAAACCATCGCCGACATCTACACCGAAGCCGCATTCCAAATCGCGCTGGCCATTGCCGATAAAGGCAAAGACTTCAGCAGCCGCTTCCCGAAAATCGTCGTCGAATAAAAAAGTTTAAAAAAGGTGTTGACAGCTGTGTGACCCGTCTCTATAATGCACAGCTTATCGGGTCGTTAGCTCAGTCGGTAGAGCAGCGGACTTTTAATCCGTTGGTCGAGCGTTCGAATCGCTCACGACCCACCACTTTTCCTAAGCCTAAACAATTGTTTAGGCTTTTTTCTTAGCTACCGCCTATATTGGGGTGTGCCTGTTTTGTGTCGAAGCCAAGACCGACACTGTCCAATATAGCCGCGTGTCCGTGCAAATGTTCGGGGGCTAGATGGGCATACTTCTGAACCATCCCGACATTTTCCCAACCACCCATTTCCTGCAAAGCGGCGAGCGGAACTCCGGCTTGTACCAACCAACTTGCCCATGTATGCCTAAGATCGTGCCATCTGAAATCAACAATGCCTGCCTGAGACAATGCGTTTTTCCAAACACGCGAACTGATGCTTTTCACGGGTTTACCGTTTGGTAGAGTAAAAACAAAAGATGGATGTTTGCCCATCCGTTTTTCCAATATACCGAGTGCCGTCTGATTCAGGGCAACGCCGATAGCGCGTCCTGCTTTGGCTTCGTCTGCCTCAATCCATGCCGTCTTGCGACTTAGATTGATATGCGACCACTTCAGCCCCAGTACATTGCGTTGCCGCAAGCCTGTCGCCAAACTGAACACTGCCATATCAGCTAAATACTCCGGCAGGGCATCAATCAGCCTTTGGGCTTCTTCATGCTTCAGCCAACGGATACGGCGTTTGGCTTCACGATACAGTTTCAACTTCGGCACATTGTCCAGCCAGCCCCATTCTTTTTCCGCCTTATTCAAAATCGATCGGATTAAGGCAAGATAGCGATTTTTGGTACTGTCCGAACAAGTCATGCGGTTAATAGTCTGCATGATGAAATCACGGCTCATATGGTGCAAGAAGATACCTCTGAAATGAACTAGACAGCGCAAACGGCTTATGTCATCCCTGATGCTTTTCTTGTCCCCCATCTCTTCAATCCACCGGACTGCCGCTTCATCCCACAGTCGTTTCGGTTTTTCGTTGAAATGTTCCTGCTGCCACAATTCATGTTTCAGTTTGTCATGCAGCCTTTGGGCTTCATTTTTGTCTTTGGTGCGAGAAGATTGTCTAATTCTTTGACCGCTTTGCGTTGTGATGTCAATGTAATAGACGCCGTTTTCGCGTTTATAGATCGGCATTTTTGTTCACTCCTACTTTCGAGTGAAGCCAGCATCCGCGCATTTTCCAGTTCGTTTATAAATGCGTCAAGTGCGGGCTGCGTGATACAATATTTCCGTCCGGGCATGGAGGCTGCCAAACGGCCGGAGCGGATATGCTCCCGTATAGTTTCGGGATGGCATTTGCAGTATTGAGCCGCTTCTTTCACGTCATATGTCTTCATGGATTACCTCGATATTTCATAAACCGTGTAGGGCGCGTTTTCCTGTAGTAGCGACAGCCGTCTAACTGACGCATATCGCTTGATACGGGATTCCAATACTAAAAAGTTGTTTCGGTCGATATAAAACAGCAGGCAGAGATAACCCTGCCTGTCTGCTTCGAGTGGAACGAGACGGAAGTGAGGAAACTGATCATCCTTTGGATTAAACAGGGCGCTTACTTTTACGGTAACAACTTCTACACTCTTCTCTATCAGCATAAAGTTCCCTAAACAAATTTCAGAACAAGTATGGAACAGAAGAAAATCAGTGCCGCAACTAACCATGACCGGTTTATCTTCGTTGTTACTTCGTCAAGGTATCCCTTCATTTGTTTGTCAATTTTGGCTTGGATTGAGGCGTACATCTTGCCTTCACTTTCAGCTAGCTCTTTACCATACCCTGCTAGAAGATCTGCCATAATCTGTTCACGATAAGTCTTCAAATCTTCAGCAATTTGAACTGCCGTTTTCAACGGTTCTTCGATTTCAGCAGTAATTCCGTCAAAATCCTCACAAGTACGGTTACGTTGTTCTTCAAACAAGGCTTTCAGCCGGCTTTCCTGTACCAACAGAATAGCAATAACCGGGTCGTCTGCT
Source organism: Neisseria sp. 27098_8_139 (assembly GCF_041433195.1). Classification (NCBI taxonomy): domain Bacteria; kingdom Pseudomonadati; phylum Pseudomonadota; class Betaproteobacteria; order Neisseriales; family Neisseriaceae; genus Neisseria; species Neisseria sp. 27098_8_139. Next base: position 26,680 of record NZ_JAPWBA010000018.1, on the reverse strand, counting down.
GTAAGTTTGATACCTGAAACCCGGAACACTTCGGCAATAATGGCATCTACTTCTGCTTTTCCCATATCATGCCTCTGATTTTTCCGGTTGGCGTTGAGTAGCCAAAAACTCTATTTGATCCAGTTGTTCATACAACTCACGCTGTACCGTACGCAGACGTTGGCGAGGCATCAAGCCAAATTCACCTGAATTTTGTGCTTCAGTTAAAATCAGGTTTTTGGTTGTCATTTCCTTTATATCTGCACCAAACGTATCAGGGTTGCGATGTGAAATATGTACCACACCGATAATACGATCCTTGTATTGCTTATAAACACCAAATTCTTCAAACGGTTTATCTTTAGTTACCACACCTTGAAAGTCGTTAAGCCAAATAACCACTTCAGCCTGTAAAGCATTTAACGTTTGCACCAAACCTGTAATACAGTCATCAAGAGCCTGTCCACCTACAAGTGGTACATGAATAATCATGCGGATACCGTTTTCGGCCAAGAAGGACGGTACTTCGTTTTCTGCCATATAAGACATCAATGGCACAAAAGTAGCAGCCCCGTTGTCAATGACAGCAATACCTTCCTCGTTTACCAGCTTCTCAATCAATCCATCAAAATAGCGGGAATCAATATTATTACTGTCATTTAAAATATCGATTACTTCAGGATTTAACGCCGAGAAACGGCTAAAAGAAGGATTTACGGGATCAGTATCAAAGCAATGCAGTTGCTCTCCACTGGCTTTTGCTTTGAGGTAGTCACCTAAAAAACTTGCAATCGTTGATTTACCAACGCCGCCTTTACCTTGTGCAATAAAATGGACTTCTTTCATGGCATAACCTTTCGTTTGTTCAAATGATTTTTTACAAAAAGAAACCTGCTCGTCCCTGAACAAGTTTGTGTTTGTAAAAAAAGCAGCCCTATAAGCAGGGCTGCCGAAGCTGCTAAACATTTATGCCTATGTAGAGCAGGAGTGAAGATTTAACGAATATCTACCCAGCGACCACCATTCTTCTCTTCGCCGACATATCGAACTTTATCGCCCGCAGTCGTCCATCCGTGGTCGTAATAAGCCTTGCAGTATTCCGGTTTATCAGGTCTGACGTAAAACTTTTTAACCGTCTGGCAATTTTCATCAAACGTATATTGTCGGCCAAAGCGATATTTGTTTTTTTGTTCGCATACCTTCTCAAACCTTGAATAACGCATCATACGGTTCAACTCTTGAGCGTCACACCGGCCAGCTCCATTTGCAATTGCATCAACCAAACCCGACATTTCGGCACTTTCCGAACTACTTGGACACATTTTTAAAAAGTTACGACGCGCCTTGATGGTATCGCCCAATTTTTTGTGGCGAATCGAAAAATATCGTCTAATAGAAGACGCACATTCGCTTGGACGATCACCTGATGACAGACATAAAATTGCCTCACACGCCAAGCGCGTATCGCCTGTAAGCACATCGTCAGCATAAGTCGCCGGCGCTGCTCCCAGTAACGCCGCAATTAACAAACCCAAAGATTTTTTCATACACACACCTTTTCCATATTGAAATAAAAGACGAAAAAAAGGATAATCTGCGTACCCCTACGAGATCATCCATCTCAACTTAAAAGCCGCTTTTGAATGAAAGCGGCTTTTTCATTGCCAAACAACTGTGCGAACTTGGAACTTACATCCATCCTGAACGATATTCACACACAAATCACCATTACCCCTCATCAACAGATCAACCTGTTTAGATGCGGCTCTCATACTATGATAAGTACCAATAATGATTTGCTTAACGGGCTTGCGGATTTTTTTCATGTTACTTCCTTTCGCTTTTAGATGAAGTGAAGGTCGTCTGAAACCATTTTCAGACGACCTTGAGAATAGGCGGGCATTTCTCTACCCGTGTTAAGATTGGATTACCACATCTTCTCTTTACACGAAACAAGAAATGCCCATGAAAAACAAACAAAAAGAGTTATTTGAAAATATTACTATCAGTGTTGTTTATGGCTCGCTTTTGATAAAAAGTCTGCCTCTATTTATTTTTTTATGCGTGATATTTTCCGCTTGGCAGCTATGGGAAAACCATAGTGAAATCTCAATAAAATTCAAATGGACGTGGAAACTATTTGTTTCTTCAGCACTTGCATTATTTATTGCCAAAATATTTTCGATCCATCATTTCAATCACAAATATGGGATCTATCCCGAATATCTTAACTATTCAATTTCTGTATGGACTATCATCACTGCTATTACGTTTTTAACACTTCCAATCTTGTGGCATATACTCAAACTCATGATAGAGGGTAGAAATGCCCCGTTATTTAAATCTTTTAAAAAAGGTATCTATGCAATAACACTCTTAATGATGTGGGGGCTTATTATCAAAGCATATGATAAAGCTACCGAGTATGATCGCTGGCCACTCATGTTGGATGCGTACAGCTATTCCGACTGCAAAACAAGTCAAGGTAGTATTGCCATACGAAAAGATGATACAACGTGTTACCGATTCATACTTAGCTATCCACTCAAAGTAGAGATGCAGGAATATCCATCACCTAAACCATGAGGAGCAACCGTGGCATGAGCCGACATCCAAGGATAACCAAATAATCATTTCCGATATAATCCACACCTGAAAGCCGATGGCTATCGTTGTCAGAGCCGATTGCCTATCGTACTCTTTCCAGCCTCGGAATATATAGAATGAATGCAACAACGCCCATGTTAAAATTATAGACAGTCTGATTTTATTGCAGCAGTCCACTTATCATTCATCTCCAAATGTGAACTAAGGCGGTAGAAAAGGTTGTCTAAAGCACGTTTTCAGACAACCTTGTTTTCAACTCTCCCGAAAAAATCCCGCAAACCTACCCTCAAATTCCTCCGCAATCTCTTCAATATCGTCAAAATCGCTATCTTTCCAAAGATCACTGTCATTTAGAAACCACTCGAATTTCCACCAGTATTCATTTGCGACGCGCGATGCGAGGAATGCGTCATCGTGATTCTCACGGTTCGCCTCAAAAATATCCTGTCCCGAACGCACATAAACTGACGATTGGTTTTCAAAATGTTCACTGATTTTTGCTGCCTTGTTTTGCAGTTCTTTAATCTTAGCCTTTATCATATTCATCATAATGACACCTTTGAACTATAATAATTTGTCTGATTATTTCAGATGAACCCAAACGGAAACCCGCTTCTTGCACAAGCGGGCTTGGATTTGGATACATGTTTAAAGACGGGTAGCGCCGTCTGAACATTTGGGCATTTGCCCTATCGGACTTTTCCGATAAATACCCGCTCACGGCAGGGAATATAAAAATCAAAATGTATTTTGCAGCTTGTCCGCAGATTATCGCTGCTGCATCGGGAATACGTCCCGATTAAGAAATACGTCCAACTTGCCGCCTGTTACCGGACCCCACTGGGCAACCCGGATGCGCGGCATTTTTTTTGGCAGGTCGGATGCTGCCTGCAACCGTTTGTCCGATTTACCCAAAGGCTCGATCACCTTTTCTACGCCTGTTTTTTCGGGGTTTATACTCCAAAAAAACTCCGAAGGCCGGTTGCTTCATTACAAATTGTTAAAGAGCTTAAATCTGTGACTGGATGAATTTTAAGTCATCTTAAATTATTAAGCAAGCTAAATTTTAAGATTTCTTAATTTTTTTAGTAACATTGCTGTAAGTTATTGCTTTGTATGAATAAAAAAAGACCGCCTGTTTTCACAGGCGACCTTTTATCTCGGGTGAATCAGGAAATTATCTTTTCCTTCTAAAAATCCGATGTTCTACCATTGTGCCAAGAAGTTCAATTGAGTGCCGAGAAGATGAGAATGGGGGAAAATCCTGATTAAGTGGGGTAAGAGAGAAATATTCTGCCTCTCCATTCACGGAGCTCTCAACTTGATACTTTCTAAATAAAATGTCTTTATCAACTCGAGCCACTACAAACTCTCCAGGTGCTGGCTTCTGTTCTGAGTCAATTACAATCATATCTCCCTCTACAAAATCAGGTTTCATGGAATCATCCAGAACTTTCAAAGCAAAACATTTGCTGGGTTTATGGATATTACTCATAAGGTACTCTCTTTCTATTGGGGTTGGTATGTCTATACCGATATGCCAATGTTCGAGTTGAGTAATTTCCAAAATTGGAATTTTTTTAATTTCCGGATCAGCTAAAAATAAGACATTTGTATTTTCGCCTTCTCCCTTTAAAAGCCAGCCGAAGTCACACCCAAGAATCTGAGATAGTTCATATAAATTTTCAGCATTTGGCTTGGTTGTGTTCGACTCCCATTGAGAAATAGCTACATGCGAGACATCTTTGAGCTTCTTTGCAAGCTCTTGTTGAGTCCAACCGAACTCCTTTCGTTTATGCCGTATTCTTTGTCCAATTGAAGTTTCCACGGTTCAAACCTGTTTGCGAAATTGATTTAAGTAATCTTAACTCATCTTGCTTTAAGTTTTCTTCACACTTATAATTTAAGAATACTTAAAATGACAGGTAAAAATTATGTTTAAAGTTGATGTACTGGAATATTTCGGTTCAAAAAGTGCCACTGCTCAACATTTGGATGTTAGCCCCTCAGCAGTTACTCAGTGGAAAGATATCATTCCTGAAAAGCAAGCATATAAGGTTGAAAAGATAACAAAGGGAAAATTGAAAGTTAACCCCTCGCTTTATAACAAAAGAGCAAAATAAATCCTATGCTCACAGCCGACCTTCGTCATCACATCACAACGGACTTCGTGGTTTATCGCGAGTTCGGGCTTTTGTGCGGCTCCAATATTCAGGCGGCGACGTTATTGTCGGGGCTGTTTTGGTGGAGCGATGTGGCTGACAAAGAGCCGAAACGTCAGGGCTGGATATACAAGACGGCTACCCAGTTATTTGATGAGTTCGGACTGACGCGACGTGGGTACGAGAAAGCGAGAAAGTTTTTATTGGGCAAAGGCGTGATCCAATGCCGACGCGCAGGCGTACATGGCAGAATGCACTGGCAGCTCAACAAAGAGCGGTTATTGGAGCTTTGCTATCTAGTTAAAGGTGAGGCAGTGCCGCAATTCGACAGCCGTTATCATATCGATACCGACAATTTCCGCCTTGAGAAGTGGATTAACCTCACACTTTGGAATGACTTTCTGAAGATGCGTGCCGAAAAAGGCAAGCCCCTCAATATCAAGCAGAAAAAAATCCTGCTCAAACAACTTAAAGACCTCAAAAACAAAAACTACGACCTCAATGCCGTGATGCAGAAATCGATTCTGAACGGCTGGGCAGGCTTCTATCCATCCGACCGTTCCCCCAACATCCCTGCGCCACCGACGTCCGAAGCGGCCACGCGCAAAGCTATGGCGGAATACGAAGCGCAAATCAAACAATCCGCCGACCCGCCGCCCGATACAGGCGGACAGCGGAATCCTGACAATCCTAATCGTCAAAATCTCATAAATTACTACAAGAAAAAACAGTAATCATCAGGCTGTTGGCACAGCCATGCCCCAAAGCTGCTCCGGCAGCTTTTTTTGTGTTTTTTTGCCGGTAATTAGGCCGTCTGAAAGTGATTTTTTCCTGTTCTCTTCAAAAATTAGAGATGTGATCGGCTGTTTTTTTGCTCCGTTTCCCTTTTTTATCCCAATCAGATTTAAAAAATAGGTTTTTATGTTGAAAATAAGTAATTGAAAACATTGTGTTTGTACATATTGAACAAAGAACTTTGGCTTTAGAAGACAGAGAACTTTGTCCGTATAGGACGACCTTTATACAAAGACCACATCCACAGACTACTATCAAAAAATATTACAGGCTCACGCCTGACTGTTTTTTGTGCAATTTATGATGGATGTAGATGGATATTGACGTTTGAGAGGATATAGACTCTTTTTGAGGGAGAGATATGTACAGGTTTTGTGGATAAATCGTTAGAAATATGTACAGGGTTACTGTACAATAAATTATATTGCCCAATGGAGATATATAAAATGGACTATGTAATCAGCTACACCGCAGCCCGTGAAGATTTGGCGCAAGTTATGACTAAAGTTTGTGAAGACCAAGTAGTAACACATATTACGCGCCGGAACGGAGGGAACTGTGTCTTGATGTCTGAGGAAGAGTACAGCTCTATTATGGAGACACTTTACCTGTTCGGAAATCCTACTAATGCTGCACGTTTGGAGCACTCGCTGGCTCAGGCAGAACAGGGGGAATTTGTAGAGGTTGATCTGTGAGAAAGCACCGTTTTACCGCTGATGCCGCCGAAGATTTGGCATATTGGAAAAAGCATGATGCTAGGAAGGTTGAACGGATTAAGTTGCTTTTGGAAGATATTAAAGCCAACCATCCGAAGGGAATCGGTAAACCCGAACCACTTCGTCACCATAAATCGGGCTTATGGTCGCGAAGGATTGATCGGGAACACCGTTTGGTTTATTCGGTAGATGAAGATACGGTAACTGTATATGCCTGCCGATACCATTACGAACGCTAAAACAACTTGTTGACTCTGAGGCCGTCTGAAAATTCAGACGGCTTTTTCATTTGTAGTCCTCTGGGTTAATCTGATTTTGCCAATCAAATTTTTTCTTTCCGGAAGTGGATTGAGCCAAAGTTTCTTTTTGCTTTTCAGGTTGAGAAACAGGGCTTTTTGAATTAATTAATTTATTATCATTTTGAGATTCTTCTACCTTTATTTCAGCTCCTAAATTCATTTTTTGAAGCCGGGAACGGATGAATCGATTTAATGCCTGTTGGCTTACTCTTATATTTTTCTTTTCAGCCAAAAACTGCAATATCAGTTTTTCAGTAAACCCAAGCTGCTTCATTTCTAAAATTTCATCTTTATAAGGCTCCAGTACGGACCGTTTCCCTGAACTCAATTTATTTTCATACGATTTGATGAAATCTTCTAAATCACTCATACACACCTCTTACAACATCATAACAACATTTATACAACCTATTTTACAACCTATACAACACTTATACAACATTAATACAACCTATTACAACAATAAACAACTAAAAACAACATATATACAACATTCAAACAACATATAAACAACAAATATACAAGAATTTTTACAACATAAATACAACATTATTACAATAATAAAACAACATATACAACATTATTACAATAATAAAACAACATATACAACATTATTACAACAACTATACAACCTATTTACAACAAAATAACAACACATATACAACAATTAAACAACAAATACCTCCTATCCGCGCGTACTTCTTCTCTCAAAAAAGGATATTGGCTAAGTACCAATAAATTCTAACTACAATGCAGGATAGGCAACGAGTGCCAAAAACAGGGTGGTTTTACCACCCTGATTCCGCCCAAAAGGGCGGAAACGCCGCAAAGCGGCTGAAGGTTTGAACAACCATCGGGGGCATCTGCCGCCGTGTTGTTGGTTGATGTCTAAATTTCAAAGCGCAAAAAGTCCAGACCAAGACAAGTGTCTCTGCACGTCTTCCACCTTTTCCACCACGCCACAGAAGGCGCACCGGACAAAGATGAAAGCCGCACAAAGCCAGTCTGGACTTTTTGCGCTTTGAAATTTTTAACGACATCACAACACGGCGGCAGATGCCCCCGATGGTTGTTTATTTGTGAATGAACATTTATGAAAGGACTATCAGATGGGATTAGATATGTATGGCTATACCATGAAAGCCGAGTTTGTCGGCGACCGTCAAACTGATGTGAATGTGAGTGAAGATGAACGCGAAGAAGCAGCACTGAATCATTTTGCCTACTGGCGGAAATTTAACCATCTTCATGGTTGGATGGAAAACTTATATCGTCAAAAAAGCGGAAAAGCTGAAGTCTTTAATTGCTGCACTGTTCGGCTAGAACTTGAAGATTTAGACCGTCTGGAATCTGATTTAAATGAAGAAAAATTGGAATACACTCCGGGCTTTTTCTTTGGAGATGATGAGATATATCCCGAAGACATTACAGAAACTAAAAACTTTATTGCAAATGCCCGTCTAGCAATAGCTAAGGGACAAGCAGTGTTTTATGACAGTTGGTGGTAATGGTACACGGTTTCAGGCGGTAAAGGCCGTCTGAAACCATAGGGAGCAAGAAGATGGAAAACACTGTTAAAGAGCTGAAAAAACGTATTTATTCGTTTGGTGCTGCATACAAACCTTCTGATGTTTTTCGTGATTTCGTTGAGCTGGCAGCGATTGCCGTTTTAAACAGCTATATTCGGGATGAAGATTGGGAAAATCGTGAAGAGCGATACCACGTTATCCGCCGACAATATAAAGAAGAGGCTTTTAAAATTTTTCCTGAGCTATTAGGCATTTTGGCTTCGGGCTGTATTCGAGCGGTGAAAGTCGGAAACTACGAAGATTTTTTGGGCGAACTTTATATGGACTTAGGAGCGTCGAACGAGCGTAACGGACAGTTTTTTACGCCAATGTCTATATCAAGAGTGATGGCAAGACTGGCAGGAATCGACGCGGTGGAGAAGCTAACGAATAAAAGATTTGTTTCTTTACTTGAGCCATGTTGTGGCAGTGGTGCGAATCTGCTTGCTTTCGCCGAACATATCGCCGATAGCGGAAAATTCCAAGCTTACATATGGCAGCGGTTGCGGTAGATATTGATGTTTTATGTGTGTGGATGTGTTTTGTGCAATGCCATTTTTATGGCATTCCCGCAAAAATCATACATGGAGACAGTTTGAAACTTGAATTTCATACGGCATGGCGGACGGTGCATTGGTTGCGTGGAGGATTTGAAGACGAGATGAAAGCTGAAATTGTCGCTGACAAAAAAGCAGCTTTCGATGCAGAACAGCACCACCAAAGAGAAACGGAGATTACTGCCCCTTTGTTGACTTTGGAAGAACAGTTGGTTTTGTTTTAAAGAAAGGAAGAAGCGTGATGATTCAAGATGTGAAAAAAGTGGATAAGGTTGACAGTATTTTAAATGAGGTTTCGACATTAAGCCCGAAGGAAATCCGAGAAATTTTTATGCGGATGTGGCGACATATGGATGCACTAAATTACGGTTTGACGGCTGACGATTGTGTTGAACTTTTTGCAACCGCTTTAAAAGGCAGTTCAGATTTGACCTATGATTTGCTGAAAGACACCTGTCATGATTACAGTGTTGGAACAATGACAGAAACATTTGCCTTATTACCACGAGAAACGTATGACAAAATGTTTTCAGAATGCCTAAAAGGTAAAATTCCTACTGAAACGAGGCTGGATACCGAAGCCCTAATTAATCTATTAATGTTGGAAAATGTTTCTGAAATTGAAGCAAGCATTAGAAAAGGTTGTATAAGAGCAACACATTTTATAGGTTCTAACAAAAAATATATCTATGATACAGGTATTGATGATGAAGAAATTCAATGGGAAATTGAAGATTTTAAGGCGCATTACCCTCACACTTGGTGGACGGTAGAGCAGATTAATTATAATGACTAAGATATAAAGGTCGTCTGTAATCACGGTTTCAGATGACCTTTATCTGTCTAAGCCAAATTGAAAAAAAGAAGCCCGCCGCAGCCCCGTTACCGCCTCTCAAAGTTCGGCAGAAACGTCCCCACGCCCCCAAGAGAAAAACAGACTTAGGCAACTTTTCCGGCACCTTCGGCAGCCTGCAAAATTGCCACGCCTATTTCTCTCTTGCCCCCTACGGCGGGCTTTTTTATTTATGAAAAATTAGTACTATTCAATCTAGTAGCTGACAGCTCTTAAACTGGAGCTATTTAGACAAAATATCTGCCTTTGTCGATTTTGAGTGGTGTTTGACGTGGGCAGGGATGGAAAATAACACATAAGGAAAACTAATGCTTTTACTAAGGCGTGAACACATTGATCGCTTGTTTGATATGTTGATAGCAAACCGCAGGTTTGATACTCCATTTAAAATTACGGAGTACGATGGTGGGATGAATTTTTTGGGTACGTTTGGCGAAGTCCCGGTACACGAGCTTGGAAACCGATCAGCGACATTGTGCTTTGAATGGAAAGGGGAGATTTCTGAACCACGAGATACCCATGATATTGCGGGGATGAAGCCAAACATTCTTTATGACTTTAACGGATCAGGACGGCACTTTGATAACCCTGATCCGCGTTACCTGCTTCCTGTGGGTTCAAAAGGGTTGATTCTGAAGCATATTGTGATTAATGACGAAGACGAGCTTTTGAGGATTTGGTGTAACCGACGAAAAATTTATTTTTACCGATACCGGATATTGAAAGCCACCCCAATTGTGCGGAACATTTTATTGCATAAGGCATGGCAGGAAATTTACCGGATAAATGAAATATGCCGTAACACTTCATTCGAAATTGCCATATGCCACCGCCCAATGGAAAACGAATAAACATCCAACCGAGCTTTTATCTACTAGAGCTAATAAAAGGTCTCTTTTTCTCTTTTTTTTGTTCATTGCTATAATTGTCCATTTACATTACTTAGCCCAATCTATGAAATCCTTCGTTTACTCCCAAGCCATATTTCCTCCATTATCACTATTATTCCTATCATTGATAGCTGCCTTTCCTGTCCCAACATCAGCCGCTCCCACTCCCGAAGCCATTTCACAACAACAGGATATTCTCCAGCGTCAACGGGAGAAGCAGCTGCGTGAACAGATGTTGCCTGAACAAGATGTACGTTTAGATGATGCTGATACAGGTAGGGAGAAGATGGCAACACAGGCAGATAGTGCAAATTCGGATGAAGCAAGCCCATGCTTTCCTATTTCTGAAGTGGAATTGGTAGGTAAAGGAGCCGCTAAATTTCGATTTGCGCTCAATCAGGCTTTGCGCCAAACACATTTTGTTCCCGGCAAGTGTTTGCATGCGGGCGATATCAATCAAATCATGTCTTTGGCGCAAAATGCTTTGATCGGCAGGGGGTATACCACGACACGTATTTTGGCTGCGCCACAAAATTTGAATAGTGGCAAGCTTCAATTAACACTGATGCCGGGCTATCTGCGCTTCATACGAATCGATAGATCTAATGATGCCCAAACCCATGCTGAACGCATTGCAGCATTCCAAAACAAATTTCCCACCCGCTCAGACAATCTGTTGAATCTGCGTGATTTAGAACAAGGGTTGGAAAATCTCAAACGGCTCCCAACAGCAGAAGTCGATATTCAAATCGTTCCTGTAGAGGACGAACCAAACCAAAGTGATGTTGTGGTGCAATGGCGGCAACGTCTGCTGCCCTACCGTGTAAGTGTAGGCGTGGATAATTCAGGCAGTAAAGCGACGGGGAAATATCAAGGAAATATCACTTTCTCTGCCGACAATCCTTTTGGACTGAGTGATATGTTTTATGTAAATTATGGACATTCAATTGGCGATACGCCCAATGAGGAAAATTTTGACGGCCATCGCAAAGAAGGCGGATCAAACAATTACGCAGTACATTATTCAGTTCCTTTCGGTAAATGGACATGGGCATTCAATCATAACGGCTACCGTTACCATCAGGCAGTTGCCGGATTGTCGGAAGTGTATGATTATAATGGGAAAAGTTATAATACTGATTTCGGTTTTAACCGCCTGTTGTATCGTGATGCCAAACGCAAAACGTATCTTGGTGTAAAACTGTGGACAAGGGAAACAAAAAGCTATATTGATGATGCCGAACTGACTGTACAAAGGCGTAAAACTGCAGGTTGGTTGGCAGAACTTTCCCACAAAGAATATATCGGCCGCAGTACGGCAGATTTTAAGTTGAAATATAAACGCGGTACCGGCATGAAAGATGCTCTGCGCGCACCCGAAGAAGCCTTTAACGAAGGCTCGTCACGTATGAAAATTTGGACGGCTTCGGCTGATGTAAACATTCCTTTTCAAATCGGTAACCAGCTATTTGCCTACGATACATCTGTTCACGCACAATGGAACAAAACCCCGTTGACATCGCAAGACAAACTAGCCATCGGCGGACGCTACACTGTGCGTGGCTTCGACGGTGAAATGAGTTTGTCGGCTGAGCGAGGCTGGTATTGGCGCAACGATTTGAGTTGGCAATTTAAACCAGGCCATCAACTTTATTTTGGGGCTGATGTGGGACATGTTTCAGGACAATCCGCTCAATGGTTGTTGGGGCAAACTTTAGCTGGTACAGCAATGGGGATACGCGGACAAATGAAGCTTGGCGGAAACCTACATTACGATATATTTACCGGCCGCGCATTGAAAAAACCCGAATTTTTCCAATCAAAGAAATGGGCAAGCGGTTTCCAGATAAGCTATACGTTTTAAAACAGTATCGTCAAATGAGCTATAAGGAAGAGATAATAAAATTTGATAATAGCTGAGACCCTGCAAAATACCTCTCTTCACCTATTTACTGACAGCCAAAAACCTGTGTTGGGGTTCAGCTGTTGGGGGAAAAGGAATTTTGCAAAGGTCTCAGGATGTGTGTTGTTATACAGGTAAGTAAAGGTCGTCTGAAACGGTTTTGCTGTTTTCAGACGGCCTTTTGAATTCATACAAGCTATGGCTTGGCTTGCTTATATTTATAATTGTCTAAATTTCCAATAATCTCGTCCTTCAATTTTCCAGTAACAGAATTCGTCCGGTATTAAATACCCAAAATCCATTGCCTTTGAAAACCAGCCATCATAGACATAATCTTCATGACATCTGTCCCAATCCATATGCAGATACACTTCCGTATCAAAATTGATATAGAACAAAGGCAGCCTCGAGGAAATCTGATTGATTTTTAAGAAATCACTTTGCGGGCCAGAGTCTGAGATAGGATCATTGTACGACAGCTTGTTCTCGACAACGGAATATAACCTTACCGCTTCATCAGAAGTAAACCCCTGAAACATCAGTTCCTTCAATTCATCTTTTTTTAATACAATGACTGAATCTGATTGAATATAGCTTTCAAAATTGTCCTTAGTTAACTGCCAGATACCGTTTCGGTAATAATAACTATTCATTTCATCCTGATATTGTTCTAACGTAATATTACCGTTTTTAAAATCCAAATCTAGATCTAATTTCATGTTTAATATGAAATTTTCTTTATAATCAATCAAATAATATATCTTTTTCTTATAGACAAAAATAGATATGCATTGAGTATATTGAAAGATGGCATTTAATAATTCAGATTTAAATTTCTCAATTTTTTCCATATTTGACAAATTCCTTAATAACTTTATCTTCAGCAAGTCGTAGCCCACATTAAATCTGCAGCGAAGGTGTGCGCGGTACGCACGCACGCGAGCTTGAGTCTAATAAAAAGGTCGTCTGAAACATTTTTCCAGCTTTCAGACGACATTTTGCCAAATATTATCGGCAGCGGCTCAATGCCAACCTTAAACCTGCTCCGATTTCTTCAGGGCTGTTATCCAATGATAAAATAACATCGTCTGCATCAATGGCATCCCACGCTTCCAGCTTGACATGGCGGCTCGGGCTGATTTTCAGGCAGCCGTTGTGCAGCCAAATATCCACGCTCATCATGTTTTTAAATAGGGCGCGTCTGGTTTTATAGCCCAAGTTCCCGCATAGGTTGGCAACCCAATCCTCATAGCGTTGCCGAAATTTTTCGGTATCAAAAAAATCTTGGTCTTCTGGACTGTCATAAACGAAAGTCCTGCTGTTTGTCAACGCTTGCAAGACCGTCGTGCCTAAAGTTCCATTGTCGGTATCCAATGGCAGGATATGGGGGGGATATAGGTGGTCTATTGCCGTTAAGCCCAAACCTGAACATGTTTGAACAATCAGAGCTTTCTCATTAGCATAAAAAACTGCCCAATAATTTTGATCCTGTTTAAAAATCATTATTTGATCTCCGTAATTTTGACTTTAATGTTTAGATTTTTGCCATACTCTACCACACGTTGTAACTGCAATCTTTGCTCCTTATTAGTTTGTGCGGGTATGGCCAGATGGATTTCGCGCTGTTTGATCATGTCTGCCCTTAGTGTCATACCCGAAAGACTATGTTGTTCAAAATTTGCCGTCTTATCGATGTACCCTTTCATGGTGCTGTAAAGCTGTTCGGGTTTGGACAGGCGTGCCGTAGTTTGCGTATCCAGAGTTTTGGCACTGATTGCCGTGCCTGTACCACGATCAAAATAATCAAATGTTTTAAAATTTTTAGGTAACCTTGCATTGGCAGACAAGCCCTTACCGACATAATCCTCCCAAGGCATTCCCTGTCCTTCAATCCCCTTGCCCCACTTGATACCGACTTCGGATTGGGGCAGGACATTTCGCTGTACGTCAGCAATTTTCGGAGGCGAGGAAGTTTTCACACCTGTTGCCAAGCCTCCCAATTTGCGTGTAATCAGCGTTTCCAATCCCCATATGGCTAGATTTTTCGCATCAGATACTAACGGCGATTCGTATTCTATTGGTGTACCCAAAGATAGGACAACTTTTTTACCAAAATCGGACTGGTAAGTGCCAAACAATTGCCGGCTTCCTTCTGAGGCCTGTGTATAACCACCGGTCATACCTGTCGCCGCAATAAGTCCACCGCCAACACAGCCAAGCCCGGTACTGCACAGACCTACGCCTGCAGCACCCGAACCGACAACAGTCGTTGCACCCAATCCCATATTGCCTGCCCCCTTAATTTTGGTGGCAGCCCGGTCGTAACTGCTGCGTATATCGTTCAGTCTATTCCAGTTTCCATATTCAAATGCACCCGTCCGCATCAATATATTTTTTTCCGCCACAAACTGTTTACCGGCATCTTGAAGTTTTTTTAGTCCTTTATAAAGAGGGTCGAAGTCAGGTACGCCTTCCGCGCACCGGGTTAATGCACATGCAGCGGCTTTTAGGCGGTACTGTTCTTCAGCCGATCTGCCTTTTGACAGTTTGTTAAGGATTTGTGTTTCTTTCGGATGCAGCTGCCTATTGTTCCAATCGACATTCGCCCCTACTGCCGCCGTACCGACATTCCCGCCCGCCGCATAGCCGATTGCCGCCCCGCCCAGTGCATTGACCGCTGCTTTGCCCGCCGGGCCGAGGTTTTCTGCTGCTTTGTCTAAATACGGGGCGGCAAGGGAAGTGCCGCCACCGGCCAGTATGCCGCCGAGGCTGCCGGTCGTCAGTCCGCCTGCCGCCCCGTGCAGGATACTCCTGCCTATGCCGCCTTCTTTCCAGGTGTCGTAGCGGCTTTGGTTTTCGGCAAGGTAGGCGTTTACTTGGCCGAGTGTTGCGCGGATGGCGGCTTTTTCGGTTTCGCTGTCCGTGTTTTGCAGTTCCGCCTCCAACAGGGTTTTGGCTGCCTGATACCGTTCGTAACTTTGAGTATTGCCGAGTTTATCGGAAACGGCTGCTGTGGCTTGTGCGGCATTTTTACCGAACTCCTGCGTTACTTCCCTTTGCAGGTTGATTTCTTTGGCCACCGCGTCTTTGTCGAAGCTGTTTTTCAGACGGCCTGAGTGTTGATCCACAGTTTCGGTGTCGATGCCGGTGTAGATACGCGCTTCGGTTTCTTTGGCAGTCCTGCCTGTTCGGGCAAGTTGTCCCGCTTCATCGGTGATGTGTATGTTGCGGGTGTTGATGCCGCTGCGGGTGGTGCTGTTTTTGCTGTCTCCATCGCTGCCGTAGCCGATGGCGTTATTGTTGTTTTGACCTTTAGAAACATCAATCAGGCGGATTCCCGGGCCGGAGTCGGCAGGACGGTTTTGTCCCATTGATTCACCGCTGATTGCAACACTTGCCCCGATGCCGAAGCTTTTGCCTTCGTAGTGGCTGTGGTTTTGAATGTCGCTGGCAGTAAGGGTGGCCGTCTGAAAAAGGTTTTTTCCTTTGTCTTCGGCACTCTTGCCAGAGGTGATGATACCGCCCTTGAGATCTGTGTTATCTCTGACTTTGATTTGATAGCCGTCTTCTCCGGCATAAATACCACTTTGCTCGGTTACCGAGGCATGGTCTGCTTTGACTTTGCTTTGGCTGTAACTGCCGCTTGCACTGAATCCGTAACCGACGGTAACTTGGACATTGCCGTTTTGCTGTTTGCTCTGATAGGTTTCAGTATCTTGAACGCTTTCTATATGCAGGTTGCGCGTATCTGCCTGTACGCCTTTGCCGATAAGCTGCGCACCCTTGAGGGTGGTATCCCCGCCGCTTCGGATGGTGGTTTGTCCGGCCGTGCTGCCGATATGGGTGTGGCGGCGGGTTGCTTTTGTCTGATTGCTGTGATGGCTTGTTGGAAGAAAGGCCGTCTAAAACCGTATTTGTTGTTTCAGACGACCTCTTGGCTCAAACCTTGAGAACCGCATACGTGCGTTCCGCACACATGCTTTTGTTAAGTAATATTAGGTGATAAAGCACATATGCCCAACCAGCCTTGTCAAGAGCTTCCAAAAGGCTGCTTAGGTAGCATGCACTCCCTGCCGGTAGCGAGTCCATGCTACGGCTTGTTTAATTGAAACTCTCCTGATCTAAGAATTCTAACTCTATTTCCCAGCAAACTATATATATGCTAAAACCGGTCGGAAGATCATACCTACCGCCTATCAATTCCAGCGTACCTCCATAATCCAAGATTTCATCATCCTGCTTTAATTCTCCAAGCTCCAATGTATTATCGATATTTATATCTTGGCTCTTCGTAGCGTAGCCATAAATAAATTTCAGATAGCTGAACTGCTTGAATTTAATTTTTACCCAGTCTGTATAATTTGGTGTATGAATCTCTTGAGGAAAGTCCGGATAATCCACATTCTTGACGATGATATGGAATTCATCGTTTTTCAAAGTATAGTTTAATAGAGTGCCCTCATATATATACAGAAATTGATAATCTTTTTTTGGAATAGTATAAGTTGTCATATTATTTTACCTTCAAAAGTCTGCTTGCGCAGCATGACAAGCTACGGCTCGTTTAATTGAAACTCTCCTGATCTAAGAATTCTAACTCTATTTCCCGGCAAACTATATCTATGCTAAAACCGGTCGGAAGATCATACCTACCGCCTATCAATTCCAGCGTACCTCCATAATCCAAGATTTCATCATCCTGCTTTAATTCGCCAAGCTCCAATACATTTTTGATCTTTTTATCTTGGCTCTTCGTAGCGTATACATAGATAAATTTCAGATAGCTGAACTGCTTGAATTTAATCCTTACCCAGTCTGAATAATTTGGCATAGGGATCTCTTGAGGAAAGTCCGGATAATCCACACAATTGACGATGATATGGAATTCATCATTTTTCAAAGTATAGCTTAATAGAGACCCCTCAATTATATACAGAAATTGATGATCTTTTCTTGGAATAGTATAAGTTGTCATATTATTTTACCTTTTCAAATACAATGGTTTTAAGCTCATCTGATACTAATTGTCTTCCATTACTCTGATGAAATTCCAGTCGTTTAAACTCTTCCTTTAACGGCCCATTATATTTTAACCTTAATCCCATTCGGGCCAGTTCTGCTTCATTTGGAATTCCTCTTAAATACTTATTGTTTGATGTGCCATTAATCACAATTTCTCCCCCTTTTTTTGTAATACGTGCTGCTTCAGGAAGATAATCCATTATTGTAAATTTCCCTTCTGGTTTAGGGATATAAGGATTATTTGCGATAACTCTCGCCTGACTGCCTGTCGGTATATTGGGCATAGAACGTGCATCTCTTGCAACAGCCATCGGATCTGATGGGCTAACTCCTACTGCTCCAGGTATTTGTACCCCTTTGCTGTCTGTAAACAGCTCTACTGTACCATTAGGTCTTATCTTCGGTACAGAGCTATCGGGCTTAGGCAACGCCCTTTGCTCAGTTACCCCTGCATAACTAACATTTTTACCATTGGGCAAAGTTGCTTCCACTCCCTTGTCTGTTAGTCGTGCAATTGTCCCTACTGGCAGGGTTGTTCCATTGGACAGCTTCTGTGCCTGTGTGAGCTTAACGGTTTGATTAGATATCAATGTTCCACTGGTAAAATCAAATGCTTTTCCATTTGGAACAACTGGTGCTTGTTTTTTTATTTCTGCTGCCAGTTGTGCAGCAGATAACTTACCTTCGCGGTACAGTTTATATTTGTTAGCCAATTTACTAGGGATACGTCCTGCTAGCTCCATTACTGGCAATTGATACCACATTAACCGTTGTCGGGTTGCATGATTGTATTCATATATTCTACCTGCATCGTAATCTCTCCCTTGTAAACGTAGCAGGGCTATACGGTTAGTCTCCATTTGTTGATCGTCTAGTGGACCCACTTCATCACTGGTAGACGAATCATAGACGTATCTCGGCAAGGAAATTATGCCTTTCCCAATTATCTTTGGATCATTATGTGCATCGTTACTGCTATCTTTATAGCCTTGTTCCATTCCTCTTCTAAAATCCGTTGAGGCATTACGGTTTTGAATCTGAATACTATGCAAGAATTTATTTATTTCGTTTTTGTTTTTATCGGTATAAGCACTAAATAATGCTTTTAAATTTCTGTCTTGATCTAAATATTCATGATTAGTAGCTGTAAAGAATTGATGGCTTGCACCAAAATTATCTACATAATGGAATCTAGATGTGTTTTGAGATAAAAACTGTTCTGCAAGTTCATTGCGTCCATGCAGTATTGCCCATTCGCTGTCTACCATTGCGGCAGCTGCGCGGTCTAGCTGAATTTGAGCCTCTCGGGGAGTTAAATTTAATCCTTTGTTTTTTAAATAGTTAATATATTTTTGTAGTGTATCTTTACTGTGTAACCACTTCACTTCATCAGGATGCAACTGCCTATTGTTCCAATCGACATTCGCCCCTACTGCCGCCGTACCGACATTCCCTCCCGCCGCATAGCCGATTGCCGCCCCGCCCAGTGCGTTGACCGCCGCTTTGCCCGCCGGGCCGAGGTTTTCCGCCGCTTTGTCCAAATACGGTGCGGCAAGGGAAGTGCCGCCGCCGGCCAGTATGCCGCCGAGGTTGCCCGTCGTCAGTCCGCCTGCCGCCCCGTGCAGGATACTCCTGCCTATGCCGCCTTCTTTCCAGGTGTCGTAGCGGCTTTGGTTTTCGGCAAGGTAGGCGTTTACTTGGCCGAGTGTTGCGCGGATGGCGGCTTTTTCGGTTTCGCTGTCTGTGTTTTGCAGTTCCGCCTCCAGCAGGGTTTTGGCTGCCTGATACCGTTCGTAACTTCGGGTGTTGCCGAGTTTGTCGGAAACGGCTGCTGTGGCTTGTGCGGCATTTTTACCGAACTCCTGCGTTACTTCCCTTTGCAGGTTGATTTCTTTGGCCACCGCGTCTTTGTCGAAGCTGTTTTTCAGACGGCCTGAGTGTTGATCCGCAGTTTCGGTGTCGATGCCGGAGTAGATACGCGCTTCGGTTTCTTTGGCAGTCCTGCCTGTTCGGGCAAGTTGTCCCGCTTCGTCGGTGATGTGTATGTTGCGGGTGTTGATGCCGCTTTTTGTGATGCTGCTTTGACTGTCGCTGTCGCTGCCGTAGCCTACTGATGAACTTGCGCCGTTTTTATCGGCCACGCTTGTCAGGTGTTTGTTTTGAGGCTTATTTTGTGCTCCCTGTCCCAGTGTTTTGCCGCTTACGGCAACGCTGGCACCCAATCCGAAACTTTCGCCTTTGTAGCGGCTGTGGTTTTGAATGTCGCTGGCAGTGAGGGTGGCCGTCTGAAAGCGGTTTTTGCCTTCGTCTTCTGCGCTCTTGCCGGAGGTGATGATACCGCCCTTGAGGTCTGTGTTGTCTCTGACTTTGATTTGATAGCCGTCTTCTCCGGCATAAATACCGCTTTGCTCGGTTACGGAGGCATGGTCTGCTTTGATTTTGCTTTGGCTGTAACTGCCGCCTGCACTGAATCCGTAACCGACGGTAACTTGGACGTTGCCGTTTTGCTGTTTGCTCTGATAGGTTTCAGTATCTTGAACACTTTCTATATGCAGGTTGCGCGTATCTGCCTGTACGCCTTTGCCGATAAGCTGCGCACCTTTGAGGGTGGTATCCCCGCCGCTTCGGATAATCGTTTTGCCGGCCGTGCTGCCGACATGGGTGTGGCGGTGGGTAGTACTTTCCCCTTGTCCTTTACCTTTGCCGATATTTCCTCCGGCGGTAATGCCAAGACTGATGCCGTCGCCTATTTGGACGGCTACGCCTGCATTCCAGCCGCTGCTTTTGTTTTTGCTTTGCTCGCTGCCGTCCTGTTTGGCAGATTGGAGTTTGATATGGTTGTCGGCAATGAGGGTGGTACCTGCATGGCCGATGACATCGGAACCTGTAATATTGATATTGGACTGCTCCCCGCCTCCTGTGGCCGCAAGTGTGGTTTGCCCTTTGCCGATAATTTGACTTGCTGCCGCTTCGGTGTAACGGCTTTTTTGCTCGTTACGGCTTTTCTGTTCGCCGTAGGTAACGGACACACTGATACCGGAGCTTTGATTGTTGTTTTGACCTTGTCCCGCACTGCTGCTTGGAGCAAATTGTTGCATTTGTTGGGCTGCTTGATAACCCTGCCATGCAGCATTGGCTGCAGCCATGGCATTAACGCGTTTATTTTTACTTTTGCCCACATTTTGGGCTGCTTGTACGAAGTTTTGTGCAGCTTGGACAACCGGCACATTGAGGGCGACGGTGAGGCCTTTTTGTTCCTGGGTATGGACGTAGTCAGTGGCATACCGGTTGTTTGCGGACTCTACATCTATGCTTTTGGCAGTGACGGTATTGCGCCCCTCGGGGCTGGAGACAGTACTGCCGGTTTGTCGGTAGCGGTTTCCGGCAACTGTAACGGTGTCTCCATTCAGGCTGCCTATAATGCTGCCTGTATGGACAATATTGGTACGATCAGTGTCATCGGTAGTTTTTCGGTTACCGATAGTAAAGCCCAATCCGCCTGTGCCCATGACGCCTGATTTTTTGCTCTCGTGGTATTCATTGCCGGTGTAGCGATTGTGGGCAGTAGAAATATCGATGTTGTTTCCTGCTTTTAAGACAGTGCCATTATCAGAAATAAGGTTGCTGCCGCGTACATTGATATTCTGATCAGCTGCAACGATAATTTTGCCGCCGCCGATGTTGCTGCCGACTGCTTCATCATGACTGAAGCGGTAGCGGTCGTGTGTTTTGGTACTGGAAAGGATGCCTTTGCTTTTCCCGCTTACAGCGGCGTCCAATTCGGTTATTTGGCGTCCTTCGCTGATATTGACATCACGTCCTGCGGCAAGGACGGTTTTGCCCTCTTCGGTCTCCAGTTCACCTTGACGGATTTTTAAGTCGTTGCCGGCTCTAAGCATTGCGCCGTTTTGCGTGCGGATACTGCTGCCGACTTCGGCACTTTGTCGGACATGACGATGATTTTTGTCATCTAATGCACCATAGGTTTCGCGATGTTCGGTACGGATGGTGCCGAGATTGAGATTGTTGCCGGCGGTAATTTGGGTGGTGCCGCCTTTAACTTGGTTAGAGATGGTGGCTGCATTAAGGTTGATATCGTTGCCAGCATGCAGGGATAGGATGCCGTCTGAAGCTCTGTTATCTACTTGCTCAGTATAGCTTCCGGCCACGTTAATACCGGCCATACGATCAATGGCGGCATTGCCGTTACGTTCATTACCGGAAGTTTGGGTTGTACCGTTAAGGTTGATATTTTGCGCTTGGGCAGTCAGCAGTCCGCCTGCTTGTACTTGCCCGCCGTCGACATTGATACTTTTTTCAGCTTTTAAGCCGATTTGGTCGGCTTGAATGTTGCCGTTGCTGTTAATATTCCGTGCTTGGATGAGTACGGCCTGCCGCCCCGCAATGGTACCGCTATTAGTCAGGTTTCCATTTTGCAGTTTAAGTAAGACTTGTTCGGCACTAATCAGGCCGCCGGAGGTATTGAGATCACCTTTGCGTGCCAGGGCATAGACTTTGGGGGCGAGTACGGTTTGAGTCGAACCGTCAGACAGGGTGACGGTTTGATTTTCCATCCAAACGATATCTGAAGTTAAGCGGGCAACTTGCTCTGCACTCAAGGCGATACCCGGGGTAAGGCCGAATGTTTTGGCAACAGTAAGGCCGTTGTCCATCAGAGCTTTGAATTGTTCTTCATCACTGCTGTAGCCATCAAGTCGGCGGTAGC
Organism: Neisseria sp. 27098_8_139; assembly: GCF_041433195.1. Lineage (NCBI taxonomy): Bacteria > Pseudomonadati > Pseudomonadota > Betaproteobacteria > Neisseriales > Neisseriaceae > Neisseria > Neisseria sp. 27098_8_139. The sequence continues at coordinate 4,603 of NZ_JAPWBA010000018.1, read as the reverse complement.
CTGTTAACTGGTGGATTTGTTCATTAACAAGTTTTTGTTCGTAGTAGCCGTCGCCTAGCCGTTTGTGTAGATGATTGGGGTCCAATTGCAGTTGTTTCAACATGTAGTCGCTGCCCAACCAGCGGCGGTAGTCTGCAAATTGAGGATCTGTTTCAACCAACCAGCCTTTATTGTCAGGATGGGTGGTGTAGAGGCTGCTGTTCGGCAGAGTAACAGTAGCGTTATTTAATGAGACCATATTACCGGTATGGATGCGCTGCCCATTGACGGCTGCTGTGGATGCTCCGTCAATCAGTTTGGCTGCAGATGCTGCGGGTTGAAAGGAAGGGGAGGCGGCATTCTGTTGGGTGACAGATACAGGCGTGTCAAAGTCATGGGTAAATAGTTGGGTATCATGGTAAGGAGTGTGGTTTCTTTCGGTACGGCGCTGTCTTTTTTTGCCACTGTACCATCCTTTTTTTGTAACGGAATCCCACTGTGTGCCGACAGCATCTATGCGCCCCTTGCCTGTTGTACTTTGATTGGTGATTTCTTTCTGGTTTAAATCATCAGTGATAATACGCCCGCCCACTATAATTCGACTGTCTTTGTTCAGCCAGTCTTGGCCTGAAACAGTCAAATTACCACCCACAGTAATGTGTGCCGGTCGATTTTCGATGATGCGTTCTTTATAAGTCTCGATGTGATAGTCTCGGACATGCCATTGGTTGGCCTCAATACGAGAACCATTTTTTAAATGGAACGTAGCAATAGTTTGGTCTTTTTGTCCTTGTGAGTTATCGAATAAACCGTCTTTTCCTGCCTGATAGTAGGTATTTTGCCCCAGTACGGTGTAATCGCGGACTTGCTTTTCTGCTTTGGCTAAGTATGTTTCTGTTTTAAAGTGATTATTGATATTCTGCATATTCCTAACGGACATCAATGCATCACCTTGTACTTCCAAACTGGCACTGCCATTAACAAAGGTATCAGCCATGCCTGCCGCATGATGTTGTTCATCCAGTCGATTACCGATAGCAAAAATACCTTCGCTGGATAGTAGGGCTCCCTCTTGGTTATGAATCTCTTTCGCTCCGATATCCAAACGTTTCCTTGCAGCTATTGCACCCGCTTTGGTGCTGCCTTCTGTCGTTTCTTCTCGGTTAAGTAGTTTTTGCGCGTCCAGGGCAATATGGTCGCCATAGATTTTGCCTGTCCCGGTGTTGGTCAGGGTTTGACCTGCACCGATGTGGGTCAAACCGTTGCTGTTAATCAAACCCCTGTTGTCTACATGCTGTTCGGATGTGATGTTCGTTTGCTCTCCGGCAATAATTTTGCCTGTAACTTGGTTATCTATATTGCCGGCATTGAGTTTGAGCGTATGGCCTGCTTGTAAGGTATGGGTATTTTTCAGACGGCCTTTTGTGCTTAGGTTTAATTGGTTGCCTGCAGTGAGGTCGCTGTCTACGACGAAATCATCCGTTAAGGCGATATCCAGCTTGTTACCGGCTGTTAATGTGCCATTATTGGCCAGTGATTTAGCTTGTAGCGATACATTACCGGCAGATTGAATCGTGCCGTCCGCATTGTTTAACGCCAAAGTGTTTTGATTTTTATCGTGAATAGACAACTGCCGGTTGGTGGCAATTTCACCATGTTGGTTGTATAGGCCGTCTGAAACAGCTAATTGTGCTTGGTTTGCAGATAGGAGTTTGCCGTTTTGATTGTCTACATTTCGACTATTGATAGTCAGTTGTTCGGTAGCAGTAATATGGCCGCTTTGGTTGGTCAGTTGCTGACTTTGGATGCTAACCGTTTCAGCCTCTATACGTCCGTGCGTATTATCTAGAGTCTGACCTTCGGTATTCAGTTGTGCAACAGAAACTTTTCCTGTATTGCGAAGATTGTTATTGGTAGTGACGGTTCCACTATCGGCAAGAATGTTACCTGCGTTATGTAAATCGGCGGTATCAAGCTGTAGATGTGCAGCTCGAATATTGCTTTTGTTATCATTGCTCAAGCGGCCCGAATGAATGAGTGTCAGATTGTTGGCGGCAATTTCTCCCACATTATGCAGTTCATGGTTGTCAATCTTGCCGGTTTGAGTTAATAAGTGACCGCTGTTTTTAGCAGTTTGAGCACTAACAGCCAGATCGTGTGCCTGGAGTTTGCCTTTTGCCGTATTGTTAAATGAATCGCCTGATACTTGTAGTTTAACCGCATTCAGACTGCCCGAATTTTCCAAACTGTTTTTGGCGGCAATGTCGATTTGTCCACCTGCATTGATTGATCCTGCATTATCAAGTGCTCCCGTTGTTTGAATGCGTCCTCTGGCGTAGGCTTTTGCAGATGCTGTAGGTGAAACGGGATTGTTTGAACCAGGCTTAGATGCCGAAACAGTGCTGCTACCTGAACCTGTTGCAGTACTCGGAATCTGTGGTATGACTGATGGATTGGGATTCAAACCGGTCTGTGGAACGTCGCTCACACCAATCTTGCCACTGTTATCGAATTTGCCAGCAGATACCAAATCCAATGCTTGTGAACCTGTTTGAATAATATTACCCGTGTTATCCAAACTACCTGTTGACATATCTAAGCGGGCAGCCTGGATCGTACCGTTGTTTTGGTTTTTCAGACGGCCTAAATTACGGACAGTCAATTCACCTGAGGATAAGACCGTACCTGAATTGTCTAGCGTCTGGCTGTGAATATTGGCATCATCCTGTGAGGCAATCGTACCGCTATTACGGACATTGCGGGCATGAAGTGAAACCGCATGGTTTTCTCCCGTCGCCGCAATCGTACCCGTGTTGACCAGTTTACCTTCAGCATTCACTGCCACATTGCCAGCTGAGGCAAACAATTGCCCCTGATTGCGCACGGATGCATCACGATCAGTGCTGATCAAGGTGATCTTACCAGCATACATACCACCCAATGCCCCTGTATCGATGGCATACAGTGAGTTGGCAGAATTTGTATTCGCAGCAGGGGAGTGTGAAGACTGGATAGAGCCATCAGCTGAGACATCATTTTGTCCTGCCAACACACGCACATCTTTGCCCTACATAGGCCCATCAATCTTAACCGCGCGGCTCAATATCTGCGTGTAATCGGTATCGCGGGCATCCAAACCGTGTCCGACGATTACAACATTGCCTTGCCTTATCTTAAAGCCACTAAGGTCTCCTGCTTGATATTGCGGTTGGCCTGTAGTCAAAGTGGCACGGGAAGCATTGATAAATCCCCCTCCGTTCACTTGAATTCCCGCAGGGTTTGCCACCACCACTTCGGCACGTCTACCACCCACCTCAATATATCCGCCCAACAAAGAGGGATCAGCTGAATTGACTTGATTCACGATGACACGGGCCTCACCACCTGCAAGCCAGGGATTGCCCTGTATCCAGCCACCCAACTGTGTTTGCACGTTCCGACGGCTGTTGTTCAAAATAGCACCACGGTTGTCAACATTGAAATGGGTGTATTGGTTAACTGAAACCCCTGCGGCAGTAGGGGTTTGGATATTGGCCTGCGGGATGCCGTTACCGGTTTGCAGGATGGTAGGCTGTTGCTGTACAGGTGCGGATTTGTCAGCAACGATGCCTTGGGCATTGGCAGAGGGAGAAGTCAGAATAAGGGCAGAGCCGAGGAGTAATGAAAGGGAGAATGATATAACAGAGATAGAATGGATAAAACCTGTAAAGCCCGCAATATCATTTGGCGAAATACCTGCAGCTTGGGTGTCGGCAGTGTTTTTGCCCTCGCGTTTGGCATTTTCAGCAACGGCCATCATGCAGTTTCGATGTTTGTTAAAGACGACTTTGTACAGGGTACGATTCATAGTAAATGCTTTCTCGGTAATATTCCTTATAAATATCCATTCTAACTTGAATTAACTTTGTATGTGTAGAAAAATTTATTTGGGATTGGAAAGGATTAGCTATGAATGTCACAACATTCGGCAAGTTATTTAACAATTTGGTAGTGGTTGTCGTCATTATTGTAACTATGCTTGAAATACGAGGCTTTGCTCCGCGTTCTTTCCTTGCTCTCACTATGCCTTTTTATACTTTGAGACCTTTGCAAAATTCCCCAAAATCCCCTAAATTCCCACCAGGACATTTAGGGGATTTCTCATGAGTACCTTCTTCCGGCAAACCGCACAAGCCATGATTGCCAAACACATCGACCGCTTCCCACTATTGAAGTTGGATCAAGTGATTGATTGGCAGCCGATCGAACAGTACCTGAATCGTCAAAGAACCCGTTACCTTCGAGACCACCGCGGCCGTCCCGCCTATCCCCTGCTGTCCATGTTCAAAGCCGTCCTGCTCGGACAATGGCACAGCCTCTCCGATCCCGAGCTCGAACACAGCCTCATCACCCGCATCGACTTCAACCTGTTTTGCCGTTTTGACGAACTGAGCATCCCCGATTACAGCACCTTATGCCGTTACCGCAACTGGCTGGCGCAAGACGACACTCTGTCCGAATTGCTCAAACTGATTAAATGCCAACTGACCGAAAAAAACCTAAAAGTAGAGAAGGCATCCGCCGCCGTCATTGATGCCACCATTATTCAGACTGCCGGCAGCAAACAGCGTCAGGCCATAGAAGT
>NZ_JAPWBA010000017.1:0-34515 GCF_041433195.1 Neisseria sp. 27098_8_139 | reverse complement strand
GCTAATTCCTTTACATTAAAGATCGATTAAAGAACAGAGGCCGTCTGAAAAATCATTTCAGTCTTTCAGACGACCTATTTACCTGATTAGCCTTTACGGGCTTCAGTTACAGCAGCAGCTACGTGGGCAGGAGCTTCAGAATATTTCTTGAACTCCATAGAGTAAGTAGCGCGGCCTTGGGTTGCAGAACGCAGGTCGGTAGAATAACCGAACATTTCTGCCAGAGGTACTTCGGCACGGACTTTTTTACCGCCGATACCGTCATCATCCATACCCAATACAACGCCACGACGACGGTTCAAGTCGCCCATTACGTCACCCATGTATTCTTCAGGGGTTTCCACTTCAACTGCCATGATCGGCTCAAGCAGAGCAGGATTGGCTTTACGCATACCTTCTTTGAAGGCTTGAGAAGCAGCCAATTCGAAGGCCAGTTGAGAGGAGTCAACGTCGTGTGAAGAACCAAAGATCAAACGTACGCGTACGTCAACTACTGGGTAGCCTGCAACGATACCGTTAGGCAGGGTATCGCGGATACCTTTATCGACAGACGGAATGAATTCGCGAGGAATCACACCACCTTTAATTTCATCGATAAATTCGTAACCTGCACCACCCGGCTCCATAGGTTCCATTTTGATCACAACGTGACCGTATTGACCTTTACCACCGGATTGTTTAGCGTGTTTGTATTCGGCTTCGACTTCTTTGCGGATAGTTTCGCGGTAAGCCACTTGAGGCGCACCGATATTTGCTTCCACTCCGAATTCGCGTTTCATACGGTCAACAATAATTTCCAGGTGCAGCTCACCCATACCCGAAATAATGGTTTGACCGGATTCTTCGTCTGTACGAACACGGAAAGATGGGTCTTCTTTAGCCAAACGGTTCAAGGCGATACCCATTTTCTCTTGGTCGGCTTTGGTTTTCGGCTCAACGGCAATATGGATTACCGGCTCAGGGAATTCCATGCGTTCCAAGATAATCGGTGCGCTTTCCGCACACAAGGTTTCACCGGTAGTAACGTCTTTCAGACCGATAGCGGCTGCGATATCACCAGCACGTACTTCTTCAATTTCAGTACGGTCCGCAGCAGTCATTTGTACCAAACGGCCGATACGTTCACGAGTGCCTTTTACAGAGTTCAATACGGTATCACCGGACTTCACGACACCAGAGTAAACGCGGATGAAAGTCAGCTGACCAACGTATTTGTCGTTCAACATTTTGAACGCCAATGCAGAGAATTTCTCTTCATCGCTGGCTTGACGGCTGTCGGCTTCTTCAGTGTTAGGATTAACACCTTGAACCGGAGGAATATCGGTAGGAGCTGGCAGCAATTCTACAACTGCGTCCAACATACGTTGAACACCTTTGTTTTTAAATGCAGAACCACACAACATAGGTTGGATTTCGCCTGCCAGAGTACGTTGACGCAATCCGCCTACGATTTCTTCTTCAGTCAGCTCGTCGCCGCCCAAGTATTTATCCATCAATTCTTCGCTGGCTTCTGCTGCAGCTTCAATCATGTTTTGACGCCATTCTTCAGCAGTTTCAACCAACTCAGCAGGAATATCGCCATAGGTAAAGGTTGTACCTTTATCAGCTTCGTTCCAGATGATAGATTTCATTTTCAGCAGGTCAACAACGCCACTGAAGCTGTCTTCTGCGCCAACCGGAATTACGATAGGCACAGGGTTTGCGCGCAAACGGGTTTTCATTTGCTCAACAACGCGGAAGAAGTTGGCACCTTGACGGTCCATTTTATTTACAAACGCCAAGCGTGGCACTTGGTATTTGTTGGCTTGACGCCATACGGTTTCAGATTGTGGCTGAACACCGCCCACCGCACAGTAAACCATTACTGCACCATCCAATACACGCATAGAGCGCTCCACCTCTACGGTAAAGTCAACGTGTCCCGGGGTGTCGATGATGTTAAAACGGTGTTCGGGGAATTGTTTCGCCATACCGGACCAGTAGGAAGTTACGGCAGCAGAGGTAATGGTAATACCACGCTCTTGCTCTTGTTCCATGTAGTCGGTAGTAGCCGCACCGTCATGCACCTCGCCCAATTTGTGGGTCAAACCGGTATAGAACAAAATACGTTCTGTAGTAGTGGTTTTACCCGCGTCGATATGGGCGGAAATACCGATGTTGCGGTACAGGCTGATCGGGGTCTTACGAGCCATTTTATTAGCCTTTCAAAATTAGAAACGGAAGTGAGAGAATGCTTTGTTGGCTTCAGCCATGCGGTGTACTTCTTCACGTTTTTTCAACGCACCGCCGCGACCTTCGGACGCATCAATCAACTCGCCTGCCAAACGCAGGTCCATGGATTTCTCACCACGTTTGCGGGCCGCATCGCGAACCCAGCGCATTGCAAGAGCCAAACGGCGTGAAGGACGAACCTCAACAGGAACTTGGTAGTTTGCACCACCTACACGGCGGCTTTTCACTTCCACGATAGGTTTGGCGTTTGCAATGGCTTCGTTGAATACTTCGATTGCTGCTTTGCCGGTTTTTTTCTCGATTTGTTCCAGTGCACCGTAAACGATACGTTCTGCAACAGATTTTTTACCGTCAATCATCAATACGTTCATGAATTTAGTCAGCTCAACGCTGCCGAATTTAGGATCTGGCAGTACGTCACGCTTAGGGACTTCTCTACGTCTTGGCATTTTAATTTCCTTTAATCTATTCAGTTGGGTCAATTCCCATGAATACCCAATTGAGTATTCACTTACTCGGCCGTTGTTCAGCTTAGGCGGCCGACGTGCCTATTTGAGCCCCGATAATTATTTAGGACGCTTAGCACCGTATTTAGAACGGGCTTGTTTACGGTCTTTAACACCTGCAGTATCCAAAGAACCGCGTACAGTGTGGTAACGTACACCTGGCAAGTCTTTTACACGACCGCCGCGAATCAATACGACGCTGTGCTCTTGCAGGTTGTGACCTTCACCGCCGATGTATGAAATTACTTCAAAACCGTTGGTCAGGCGAACTTTACATACTTTACGCAATGCAGAGTTAGGTTTTTTAGGGGTAGTTGTGTATACACGGGTGCACACGCCACGTTTTTGCGGGCAAGCTTCCAGTGCAGGCACTTTGTTTACGTACACAGGCTTTTGACGGCCTTTGCGTACCAATTGGTTAATAGTTGGCATATTTTCTCGTCCTGTTGAGTTAAATACTTGCCGACACCATGTCGACAAGATTGGAATTATATTTTTATTGTAAGGGTTTAGTCAAGCAAATGACTGATAAAGTTTGGTGTTTTCCAATTTATGTCTAAATTTTAGAAACAAAGGCCGTCTGAAACATTCAGATGGCCTTTGGCATTTTAAACAAGTCCGCAATTTGGTTCTCTACTTATTTTCTCCATTGCTTTCCTTATTTATTTAGATGGCCTGAAACTCCACTCTCTTTTATGTCCTCTAAAAAATGAAACCGCAAGCCAGTCTTGCGGTTTCATTTTCACAATAATCCCGAGGGATTATTCGTCTGAAGCTTCGGTTTCAGAAGTTTCTTGATCAGCTTGCTGCCATTGTTGATGACGACTGCGGTGGTAGGTCAAACCTGTACCGGCAGGAATCAAACGACCAACAATCACGTTCTCTTTCAAACCGCGCAGCTCGTCTTGTTTGCCCATAATAGCGGCCTCTGTCAAGACGCGGGTTGTTTCTTGGAACGATGCCGCAGAAATAAAGCTGTCTGTAGACAAGGAAGCTTTGGTAATACCCAGCAACACGTTTTCGTAACGTGCCGGCTCTTTGTCTTCAGCCATGGCTTTTTCATTGGCAAGCATCACATCGCCACGCTCAACTTGCTCACCAGTAATGAACTCTGTATCACCTGAATCAACGATGTTCACTCGACGCAGCATTTGACGGATGATGACTTCGATGTGTTTATCGGAAATCTTCACACCTTGCAGGCGGTAAACCTCTTGCACCTCTTGAACAATGTAGCGGGCCAATGCTTCGATACCTTGCAGACGCAGAATGTCGTGTGGATCTACGGCACCGTCTACGATGGTTTCACCGCGGTTTACCACTTGACCGTCGTGTACCAGAATTTGTTTCTCTTTAGAAATCAGGGTTTCGTATGCTACACCGTCTACGTCGGTAATAATCAGACGCTGTTTACCTTTGGTTTCTTTACCGAAGGAAACTGTACCGGTAATTTCTGCCAACATACCTGCATCTTTCGGCACGCGTGCTTCAAACAATTCGGCTACGCGTGGCAGACCACCGGTAATATCGCGGGTTTTAGAAGACGCTTGCGGAATACGCGCCAATACATCACCCTTACCGACTTCCTGACCTTCACGGATGGTAATCACCGCACCGACCGGGAATGCCATAGAAACTGGGGTAGTGGTACCTGGGATGCAAATTTCCAGACCGTTTTCATCCAACAGTTTGACAGTCGGACGCAACAGTTTAGAAGCACCAGAGGAACGACGTTTACCGTCAATCACTACCAGAGTAGACAAACCGGTGACATCGTCGGTTTGTTTCGCAACGGTAACACCTTCTTCCACGTTTTCGAATTTCACCGTACCTGCGTGTTCGGTGATCATCGGACGGGTGTGCGGGTCCCAAGTTGCCAAAGTTTGACCGGCTTTAATGGCTTCGCCGTCTTGTACCAGCAGGATTGCACCGTAAGGTACTTTGTGACGTTCACGTTCACGACCGATATCGTCGTGAATCACTACTTCACAAGAACGGCCGATAACAACCAACTCGCCTTTGTTGTTGGCAACATAACGCATTTGGCTGCTGAAACGTGCTGTACCGTTGGATTTGGCTTCTACTTGACTGGCCGCCGCTGCACGAGATGCCGCACCACCGATGTGGAACGTACGCATGGTCAGCTGAGTACCTGGCTCACCAATGGATTGTGCCGCAATCACACCAACTGCCTCACCGGCGTTAACCAGTTTACCGCGTGCCAAGTCGCGACCATAGCAGTGTGCACACAGGCCATGACGGGTTTTACAAGTAATTGGCGTACGGACTTTAACTTCATCGACACCGGATTGGTCAATCATATCTACCAGTTTCTCGGTCAACAACGTACCGGCTTCAACCAAAGTCTCGCCAGTCGAAGGATCGACAACATCAGAAGCAGTAACGCGGCCCAAAATACGATCGCGCAAGGCTTCAATCACATCACCGCCTTGTACCACTGCCTTCATCACAAAGCCGTCTGAAGTACCGCAATCGTCTTCAACAACTACCAAATCTTGGGTTACGTCTACCAAACGACGGGTCAGGTAACCGGAGTTTGCCGTTTTCAACGCGGTATCCGCCAAACCTTTACGCGCACCGTGGGTCGCAATAAAGTATTGCAATACAGTCAAACCTTCGCGGAAGTTAGAGGTAATTGGCGTTTCGATAATAGAGCCGTCAGGTTTGGCCATCAAACCACGCATACCGGACAACTGTTTAATCTGAGCTGCAGAACCACGGGCACCAGAGTCGGCCATCATGTAAATAGAGTTGAAGGACTCTTGATCAACTTCGTTGCCGTCACGGTCGATAACTTTTTGTTTGGACAGATTGTCCATCATCGCTTTAGCGATCTTATCGCCGGCACGACCCCAAATATCGACCACTTTGTTGTAACGTTCGCCGTTGGTCACCAAACCTTGACGGTATTGGTCTTCGATTTCTTTAACTTCGGCATTAGCCTCAGCCAGCAAGGCTGCTTTTTCTTTCGGAATTTCCATATCGTCAACCGCAATGGAAATACCGCCTTTAGCCGCAAAACCGAAACCGGTATACATCAAGTGGTCGGCAAAAATAACTGTGTCACGCAAACCGCACAGACGGAATGATGCGTTAATCAGTTTAGAAATTTCTTTTTTCTTCAGCGCTTTGTTGATGTACTCGAACGGCAGGCCTTTAGGCAAGATTTCGCTCAACAATGCACGGCCGACAGTCGTTTCGTAACGGTTAACGACAGGCTCAAACTCACCTGCTTCGTTTTTTACCCATTCGCGCAGACGTACGGTAATTTTCGTACCCAGTTCAACCTGTTTGGTATGGTATGCACGATGCACTTCTTTCACATCGGCAAACAGGCTGCCTTCGCCTTTGGCATTGATACGGTCGCGGGTCATGTAGTACAGACCCAATACGATATCTTGAGAAGGTACGATGATTGGTTCGCCGTTGGCTGGAGACAATACGTTGTTTGAAGCCAGCATCAGCGTGCGTGCTTCCATTTGTGCTTCCAAGCTCAATGGAACGTGTACAGCCATTTGGTCACCGTCAAAGTCGGCGTTAAATGCGGCACACACCAATGGGTGCAACTGAATCGCTTTACCTTCGATCAGGATAGGTTCGAACGCTTGAATACCCAAACGGTGCAGGGTTGGCGCACGGTTCAGCATAATCGGATGTTCGCGGATCACTTCTTCCAAGATATCCCATACTTCAGGTACTTCTTGTTCTACCAATTTTTTCGCAGCTTTAACGGTAGACGCCAAACCTTGTTTTTCCAATTTGTGGAAAATGAATGGTTTGAACAGTTCCAACGCCATTTTTTTCGGCAGACCACATTGGTGCAGACGCAGGTATGGACCTACGGTAATCACGGAACGACCAGAGTAGTCCACACGTTTACCCAGCAGGTTTTGACGGAAGCGGCCGCCTTTACCTTTAATCATGTCAGCCAATGATTTCAGCGGACGTTTGTTGGCGCCGGTCATGGCTTTACCGCGACGGCCGTTATCCAACAGAGAGTCAACTGCTTCTTGCAACATACGTTTTTCGTTACGAACGATGATGTCAGGCGCATGCAGTTCCAACAGACGTTTCAGACGGTTGTTACGGTTAATAACGCGGCGGTACAAATCGTTCAAATCGGAAGTGGCAAAACGACCACCATCCAATGGAACCAACGGACGCAAATCAGGCGGCAATACCGGCAGCACGTCCATAATCATCCATTCCAGTTTCATACCGGAACGGTGGAAAGCTTCCAATACTTTCAAACGTTTGGCAATTTTTTTAATTTTGGTGTCAGAACCGGTAGATTCCAGCTCTTGACGCAGGATTTCGATTTCGCCGGTAATATCCAAGGTGCGCAACAATTCACGGATACCTTCTGCACCCATTTTGGCATCGAAGTCGTCGCCGTATTCGTCCAGTTTGTTGTAGTAATCGTCTTCAGTCAGTAATTGACGACGTTGCAACGGAGTCATGCCGGGATCGGTTACCACAAATGCTTCAAAGTACAATACGCGTTCGATATCGCGCAAAGTCATGTCCAGTACCATACCCAAGCGGGAAGGCAGGGATTTCAAGAACCAAATATGGGCAACAGGTGCAGCCAATTCAATGTGGCCCATGCGTTCGCGGCGTACTTTAGACAAGGTCACTTCTACGCCACATTTTTCACAGGTTACGCCTTTAAATTTCAAGCGTTTGTATTTACCGCACAAACATTCATAGTCTTTGACCGGACCAAAGATTTTGGCGCAGAACAAACCGTCGCGCTCAGGTTTGAACGTACGGTAGTTGATGGTTTCAGGTTTTTTAACTTCGCCATAAGACCATGAGCGGATGGTTTCGGGAGAGGCAATACCGATTTTGATGGTATCAAACTCTTCTTCCATGCCGGCAGTTTGCAACGGATTAAATAAGTTCAACAAATTCATTTTTGCTCCTTGAAGGAAGTATTTTTACCGCATGGCGGATTTTCGATATTGGGAAACGGTACTTTCGATTTCAGACGGCCTAAATGCCGATTGCTTCATTCTTATTCTGAAACCGCTTTTTCAGACGACCTTGAAAGGCCGTCTGAAAATTTCTGTTTAGTAACGTTCCAAATCGATATCCAAGCCCAGCGAGCGAATCTCTTTAACCAATACGTTGAAGGATTCAGGCATACCGGCATCGATTTTGTGTTCGCCTTTGACGATGTTCTCGTACATTTTAGTACGGCCGTTCACGTCGTCAGACTTCACAGTCAGCATCTCTTGCAGCGTGTATGCCGCACCGTATGCTTCCAATGCCCAAACCTCCATCTCACCGAAACGTTGGCCACCGAACTGAGCTTTACCGCCCAGAGGCTGCTGGGTAACCAGACTGTATGGACCGGTAGAACGGGCGTGCATTTTTTCGTCAACCAAGTGGTGCAGTTTCAGATAGTGCATCACACCGACTGTAACCTTGCGGTCGAATGCTTCGCCTGAACGGCCGTCATACAGCGTGATTTGAGTTTTACTGTCGTTAAAGCCCAGTTTCTCAACCTCAGGATCTTCGCTTGGGTAAGCCAAGTTCAACATTTCGCGGATTTCAGACTCTTTTGCACCGTCGAATACAGGAGAGGCGAAAGATGCACCTTTGCGCAGGTTGGAAGCCAATTCGATGATTTCTTCATCTGTCAGGCTGTCCAAATCTTCTTTCTTACCGCTACTGTTGTAGAGTTTGTTCAAGAATTCACGCAGCTCGCTGGCTTTGCGTTGCTCTTTCAGCATACGGTCGATGCGTTCGCCGATACCTTTTGCCGCCCAACCCAAGTGAACTTCCAAAATCTGACCGATGTTCATACGGGAAGGTACGCCCAATGGGTTCAGTACGATGTCTACCGGACGGCCGTCAGCCATGTAAGGCATGTCTTCCACTGGCAGAATGCGTGATACCACACCTTTGTTACCGTGGCGACCCGCCATTTTGTCACCGGCTTGCAGACGGCGTTTGATGGCGATAAATACTTTCACCATTTTTTGTACGCCCGGTTGTAGCTCGTCGCCTTGGGTCAGTTTTTTCTTCTTGATCTCATACAACTCATCCGCTTCTTCGCGTTTTTGTTGCAGGCTCAATTTAATCAGTTCCAATTGCTTGGCCAAGTCTTCGTCAGCCAAACGGATATCAAACCAATCATGTTTGCTGGACAGGCTTGCCAAATATTCGGTAGTAATTTCGCTGCCTTTAGCCAGCTTCATCGGACCACCATTGGCTTTTTGACCAACAATCATACGCTCAATACGGTCGAATGCGTCATTATCGAAAATACGCAATTGATCGCCCAAATCTTGGCGGTAACGTTTCAATTCAGAATCAATAATGGATTGAGCACGTTTGTCGCGTTGGATACCTTCACGAGTGAAGACTTGAACGTCGATAACGGTACCGCTCATGCCGGTAGGCATACGCAATGAAGTATCTTTTACGTCAGATGCTTTTTCACCGAAAATGGCACGCAGCAGTTTTTCTTCAGGAGTCAGTTGGGTTTCGCCTTTAGGTGTTACTTTACCTACCAAGACGTCACCGGCTTCTACTTCTGCACCGATATATACGATACCGGATTCATCCAAACGATTTTGCATACGTTCGGACAAGTTCGGAATATCGCGAGTAATGTCTTCCGCACCCAGTTTAGTGTCACGTGCAACAACGTTCAGTTCTTCAATGTGAATCGAAGTATAACGATCGTCCGCAGCCACTTTTTCTGAAATCAGAATCGAGTCTTCATAGTTGTAACCGTTCCATGGCATGAAGGCGATGGTCATGTTTTGACCCAAAGCCAATTCACCCAAGTCGGTAGATGCACCGTCGGCTACCAAGTCACCACGTTGCAACACATCGCCTGCTTTTACGGCCGGACGTTGGTTGATGTTGGTAGATTGGTTGGAACGGGTAAATTTAACCAAGTTGTAAATATCGACACCCACTTCACCGGCAGTCGCTTCATCATCATGAACACGAACTACGACGCGATTAGCATCTACATACTCAACCACACCGCCACGACGGGCAACGATTGCAGTAGCAGAGTCAACGGCTACAGAGCGTTCGATACCGGTACCAACCATTGGTTTTTCAGGGCGCAGACACGGTACGGCCTGACGTTGCATGTTGGCACCCATCAATGCACGGTTCGCGTCATCATGTTCCAAGAATGGAATCAGCGATGCTGCAACGGATACCACTTGACCGGTTGCCACGTCCATATATTGAACGCGGTCAGGTGTTGCCATAATGGTTTCGCCTTTTTCACGACAGGTAACCAAGTCGCCAATCAGATTACCGTCTTTGTCCAAATCGGCATTCGCCTGTGCAATCACATACCGGCCTTCTTCGATAGCAGACAAGTAATCGATTTCTTCAGTTACTTTACCATCGACAACACGGCGGTAAGGGGTTTCTAAGAAGCCATAATCATTGGTACGCGCATAAACGGACAATGAGTTAATCAAACCGATGTTCGGACCTTCAGGCGTTTCAATCGGACATACGCGGCCATAGTGGGTCGGATGTACGTCTCGCACCTCAAAGCCTGCACGTTCGCGAGTCAAACCGCCCGGGCCCAATGCAGATACACGGCGTTTATGGGTAACTTCAGACAATGGGTTGGTCTGATCCATAAATTGGCTCAATTGGCTGGAGCCGAAGAATTCTTTAATCGCGGCAGAAACAGGTTTTGCATTGATCAAGTCATGCGGCATCAAGTTCTCAGATTCTGCTTGGTTCAAACGCTCTTTAACTGCACGTTCAACACGAGCCAAACCGCTGCGGAATTGGTTTTCAGTCAACTCACCCACAGAACGAACACGACGATTGCCCAAGTGGTCAATATCGTCTACTTCGCCATGACCGTTACGCAGTTCAACTAATGTAGCAATAGAAGCAACAATGTCTTCAACGCTCAGAACGTAACCGCCTTTTTCAGCTGCACCGCCCAAAGTCTCATTCAACAAACGGCCATACCAAGAGTTTTGTTGTGCTTCAGACAATTTTTGCTCGTATGTGCGCGTATTAAATTTCATACGGCCTACGCGAGACAAATCATAGCTGTCTTCACTGAAGAACAAGCGGTTGAAGAGCTGTTCAACAGCTTCTTCGGTAGGCGGTTCGCCAGGACGCATCATGCGGTAAATCGCTACGCGTGCAGCTTGCTGATCAGCGGTTTCGTCTGTACGCAGAGTGCTGGAGATGTAACCACCTTGATCCAATTCATTGATATAAAGGGTCGTAATTTCTTTTACGCCATGGATATCAAATTTAGCCAACAGTTCTTCTGTAATTTCATCGTTAGCAGACGCCAATACCTCGCCGGTTTCCGGATCAATCAGATCCGCAGCCAATGCTTTGCCAATCAGACTTTCTGGCTCTACATCCAAACGAGTCAGACCTGCATTGGTAATATCACGGATATTTTTCGCAGTAATGCGTTTACCTTTGGCGACCAATACATTGCCTTCTTTATCCAAGATATCAACTTTGGCAGTTTCACCTTTCAGACGGCCTGCAACCAGATCAGTTTGAACACCGTTTGAAGACAAATAGAAAGTTTCTTTGTCGTAGAAAATATCCAAGATTTGTTCATTGTTGTAGCCCAAAGCTTTCAACAAAATCGTAACCGGCATTTTACGGCGACGGTCGATACGGAAATACAGCAAATCTTTTGGATCAAATTCGAAATCCAACCATGAACCACGGTAAGGAATAATACGAGCAGAGAACAACAGCTTACCGGAAGAATGTGTTTTACCACGGTCATGCTCAAAGAACACGCCTGGAGAACGGTGCAGCTGGGAAACAATCACACGCTCAGTACCATTGATGACAAAAGAGCCGCTTGGCGTCATCAATGGGATTTCACCCATATATACTTCGTTTTCACGAACTTCTTTTACAGTCGGCTTAGATGCTTCTTTATCCAAAATCACCAAACGGATACGGGCACGCAATGGAGCCGCGTAAGTAATGCCGCGCAATTGACATTCAGGAATATCGAATAAAGGTTCGCCCAATGTGTAATGCACAAACTCCAATCGCGCATAACCGTTATGGCTCACAATCGGGAAAATAGAATTAAATGCCGCTTGCAGACCATCATCAGTGCGTTGGTCAAAAGCATTTTCCAGCTGCAAAAATTTCGCATAAGAATCAATTTGGGTTGCCAGCAGGAAAGGAACATCTAAGACATTCTCTCGCTTTGCAAAACTCTTACGGATACGTTTTTTCTCGGTAAACGAATAGCTCATATACACTCCGAAAAGCAATTTTAAATAATAGGCCGTCTGAAACAACGGCATGCATCAATTTAATATTTACATTTATTTGCAATGATTTTATAAAGACTATGCAAATAAATGTAAACAATGCCTGATGCTTATTTTAAGAAGCAAAATAAGGCTGGCAGAAAACTGCCAGCCTTCATAGGAAGCATCAAATTATTTGATTTCGACTTTAGCGCCGGCTTCTTCCAATTGTTTTTGGATGTCTTCAGCTTCAGCTTTAGAAACACCTTCTTTCAGAGTTTTAGGTGCACCGTCAACGATGTCTTTAGCTTCTTTCAGACCCAGGCCAGTGATAGCGCGGACAACTTTAATCACGCCAACTTTTTGATCACCGGCAGAAGCCAATACTACGTCGAATTCAGTTTTTTCTTCAGCAGCAGCTGCACCAGCACCTGCAGGACCTGCAACTGCAACTGCAGCAGCAGAAACGCCAAATTTTTCTTCAAAAGCTTTAACCAGGTCGTTCAATTCCATTACGGTCAAAGAACCAACGGCTTCCAAAATGTCTTCTTTAGTAATAGCCATGCTATTTATACTCCAAATATTGTATTAAAAATAATTGATTAAATGAAACAAAATCGATTAAGCGGCTTCTTCGCCAGCTTTTTTCTCTGCCAAAGCAGCCAAACCACGTGCAAAGCCTGATACAGGAGCTTGCATAACAAACAACAGTTTGGACAACAGCTCTTCGCGGCTTGGAATAGAAGCCAACTCAGCAACCTGAGCAGGATTCATCACTTCGCCATTGTAAGAACCGGCTTTAACGATAATTTTGTCATCTTTTTTCGCGAATTGGTGCAGCACTTTAGCAGCAGCAACAGCATCTTCAGAAGCAGCGTAAACCAATGGACCAACCATTTGATCGGCCAAACCTGCGAATGAAGTACCCTCTACTGCGCGACGAGCCAAAGTATTTTTCAGAACGCGCAAGTAAACGCCTTCTTTACGTGCATTTGCACGAAGCTCAGTCATGCTGGAAACACTGATACCGCGATATTCAGCGACTACGAGAGTTTGAGCGTTAGCAATTGCTACGCTAATTTCCTCTACGGCCACTTTCTTGGTTTCAATATTGAGACTCAAGGTCTACCTCCCACTGTTTACAAACAGGATACCGAAATGATATCCCACCAGCGCGGTAACCTAAAAAGACATCTTACAAGCAATCTTGCAATGTGTTTCAGGACTACCGTCTGCGTAGGGCAGTTACGATTAAATCTTACGATCCCTACGGTCTTGGACATCTACTTAATTTTAAGTAGCCCAAATTCAGGCAATCCAGAAAACTGGATCACCTGAAAATTTCTTAGTTGTTCACGCTTGCAGTATCAACGCGAACACCCAAACCCATAGTGCTAGATACAGCAACTTTTTTCAGGTACTGACCTTTAGCAGCAGCAGGTTTGGCTTTAACGATAGCATCCAGCAACGCATTGAAGTTTTCTTTCAAGTCAGCTTCAGCGAAAGAAGCACGACCGATAGTTGCGTGAACGATACCGGCTTTATCTGTACGGTATTGTACTTGACCTGCTTTTGCATTTTTAACTGCTTCAGCAACGTTAGGAGTAACAGTACCTACTTTAGGGTTTGGCATCAAGCCACGAGGACCCAAGATGGTACCCAATTGACCAACGATACGCATTGCATCAGGAGAAGCAATAACAACGTCAAAGTTCAGGTTACCAGCTTTGATTTCAGCAGCCAGATCTTCAAAACCGACAATATCTGCACCAGCTTCTTTAGCAGCATCTGCATTTGCACCTTGAGTAAATACAGCTACGCGAGTTGTTTTACCGGTACCTTTAGGCAGAACGACTGAACCACGAATAACTTGGTCAGATTTACGAGGATCAACACCCAGGTTGAAAGATACGTCAACAGACTCATCAAATTTAGCAGTAGCAGCTTTTTTAACCAAAGCAATTGCTTCATCGATTGCGTACAGTTTGTTAGCTTCAACAGAAGAGCGCAGAGCTTTCAAGCGTTTAGATACTTTAGCCATTATACAACACCCTCCACATCCAAGCCCATTGAGCGAGCAGAGCCGGCGATAGTACGAACAGCCGCATCTAAGTCAGCAGCAGTCAAATCAGGCTCTTTAGTTTTAGCAATTTCTTCCAACTGAGCGCGGGTCAATTTACCCACTTTGTTAGTCAGAGGATTAGAACTACCTTTTTGCAGACCAGCAGCTTTTTTCAATAAGATAGAAGCTGGTGGAGTTTTCATCACAAAAGTGAATGATTTATCTGCAAATGCAGTGATCACGACTGGAATTGGCAAACCAGGTTCCATACCTTGGGTTGCAGCATTAAATGCTTTACAGAATTCCATGATATTCAAACCACGTTGACCCAAAGCAGGACCAACTGGGGGAGATGGATTGGCTTTACCTGCAGGAATTTGCAGTTTGATGTAGCCGATAATTTTCTTTGCCACTTAAGGACTCCTAAAAACGGGTATAACGCGGAACCATTCCGCTTCCCAAACAGAATTTGCGATTATATCCGCTTAAAAAAAATTTTTCAAGCGAATTAAACCACTTAAATCTTTTCAACCTGACCGAACTCTAATTCAACCGGTGTTTCACGACCAAAAATCTGAACTGAAACACGCAATCTATTACGCTCGTAGTTAACTTCATCAACAATTCCATTGAAATCGGCAAATGGACCTTCATTCACACGAACCTGCTGACCAACCTCAAATTCAACTTTTGGTTTTGGCTTCTCAACACCTGTTTTGGCTTGTTGCAAAATAGCATCTGCATCTTTTTGAGAAATTGGGATTGGACGATTTCCGCTACCACCTACAAAACCATTTACTCGAGGGGTACTCTTAACCAAGTGCCATGAATCATCAGTCATTTCCATTTCAACCAACACATAGCCTGGATAGAATTTACGCTCACTGATGGTTTTTCGGCCATTCTTGATATCTACCACTTCCTCTACAGGAACGAGAATCTGACCAAAATATTCTTCCATGTTTTCTCGAGCAATGCGCTCTTTCAATGTTTTTTGAACATTTTTCTCGAAACCGGAATAGGCCTGTACCACATACCAACGCTTTGACATCTTTACCCTTTCCTATTTAATAAAACATCAAAAAACAACCATGAAATAATTGTATCTGCAGCATAAATGAAGGCTGCTAAAACTGCAACGAAGATAATCACGAATACAGTCATTTTGACCGCTTCATCGCGACTCGGCCAAACTACCTTCTTGAACTCAGTCCAAGAGCTCTTAAAATATGCAAACAGACCTTCTTTCTTTTCAGGAGCCGGCTTATTACTTACCACAACTTCCTTTTTCTGATGGTCTTCTTTGCGTCCAGACGGATGTTCTGTCATCTTTACTCACTTATCAATACCCCACCCGCCTTCATTTTAGATAGTGGCATTGATCCATTAATTAATTCCAAATAATCTTAAAACTTAAGTACAAAAAAATTAACCGGCACAAGGCCGGTTAATTTTTTATTTGGCAGGCCAAGAGGGTCTCGAACCCCCAACCCTCGGTTTTGGAGACCGATACTCTACCAATTGAGCTATTGGCCTCTAAACTTAAGCGATTACAGAAGAAACCACACCCGCACCTACGGTACGACCACCTTCGCGAATCGCAAAGCGCAGACCTTCTTCCATAGCGATTGGCGCAATCAGTTCTACAGTAATGGTTACGTTCTCACCTGGCATTACCATTTCTACGCCTTCTTCCAAAGTAACTGCACCAGTTACGTCAGTAGTACGGAAGTAGAATTGTGGACGGTAGTTAGCGAAGAATGGAGTGTGACGACCACCCTCTTCTTTGCTCAATACGTATACTTCTGCTTTGAATTTGGTGTGAGGAGTGATAGTACCTGGTTTAGCCAATACTTGACCACGCTCTACGTCTTCACGTTTAGTACCACGCAGCAATACGCCTACGTTGTCACCTGCTTGACCTTCGTCCAGCAGTTTGCGGAACATTTCAACACCGGTACAAGTGGTTTTTTGGGTGTCTTTCAGACCTACGATTTCGATCTCGTCACCAACGTGGATGATACCGCGCTCTACACGACCGGTTACTACCGTACCACGGCCAGAGATAGAGAATACGTCTTCGATAGGCAACAAGAAAGGTTTGTCCACTGCACGCTCAGGTGTTGGGATGTAGCTGTCCAAGGCAGCAGCCAATTCGAAGATTTTTTCTTCGTAAGCAGCATCACCTTCCAAAGCTTTCAGTGCAGAACCTTGTACGATTGGGCAGTCGTCGCCTGGGAAGTCGTAGCTTGACAGCAAGTCACGGATTTCCATTTCAACCAGCTCCAACAGCTCGGCATCGTCAACCATGTCGCATTTGTTCATGAACACGATGATGTAAGGCACGCCTACTTGGCGGGCCAACAGGATGTGTTCGCGGGTTTGCGGCATAGGACCGTCGGCAGCGGAACATACCAAGATTGCGCCGTCCATTTGTGCGGCACCGGTAATCATGTTTTTAACGTAGTCGGCGTGACCCGGGCAGTCTACGTGTGCGTAGTGACGGGTTTCGGTTTCGTATTCTACGTGTGAGGTATTAATGGTAATACCACGGGCTTTTTCTTCGGGAGCGTTGTCGATTTGATCGTAAGCTTTTGCAGCACCACCGAATTTTTTAGCCAAAATAGTAGTCAAAGCAGCAGTCAGAGTGGTTTTACCATGGTCAACGTGACCGATGGTGCCAACGTTTACGTGCGGTTTGCTACGTTCAAATTTTTCCTTAGCCATGGCAATATCCTATAATCTAAGCTTTTTGAAAATAAAGGGTAATAATGAGATGGTGCCCATGGGCAGATTTGAACTGCCGACCTCTCCCTTACCAAGGGAGTGCTCTACCCCTGAGCTACATGGGCGAAATTGTTTGGAGCGGGTGAAGGGAATCGAACCCTCACCGTAAGCTTGGAAGGCTTCTGCTCTACCATTGAGCTACACCCGCATACTCACTTTTTTGCTCCAAGTAAGAATTTTTGGTGGAGGGAGAAGGATTCGAACCTTCGAAGCTCACGCAACAGATTTACAGTCTGCCCCCTTTGACCGCTCGGGAATCCCTCCAAAAGAGAACGCTAGTTTATTGGCAACTCAGATTTCCGTCAAGATTTTTTTTCATTTATTTCTTTAAAAACATCCAAGATTTTGCTTTTAAACACTATTTATTTGAACTGAATGATTTTTTCGTACTTAGCCATCAGTTCTTCATGCGTTTCAGGATGTTCTTCATCGATCAAGATACAGTCGACAGGGCATACCTGTTGGCACTGAGGCTCATCGTAATGGCCTACACATTGCGTACACAAATTTGGATTGATTTCGTAAATTTCTTCACCTTGCGAAATGGCATCATTAGGGCATTCCGGTTCGCACACATCGCAGTTAATGCACTCATCTGTAATAAAGAGCGACATTTCTATTTCCTTTTTTCTTAAATTATCAAAACCGATTGGGCGCGGATTATAGCACAAATGACGTCGGAACAATCCGTTTGAAAGAATGTTTTACACCTTGGGAATGATTCTCAAATTCTATACTATTCAGCAACTTGCGAATAGAGCAATAATTCAAACCTACTCATTCCCGCCTTTCCTTCCCGATAAACTTCCAGCCAATCCGGTTTTTCAGGCAGCTTCCCTGCTTCAATATAGACCATTGCCCCATTTTTCAAGTGGCTTTGCAATCGGATAAACAGATTTTGCCAATCTTCCCATGCAAACGGCGGATCAAGAAACACAACATCAAATTTTTCAGACGGCCTTGTCAGATAAGCCATGCCGTCTGAACACACGATTTCCACCTGTTTCAAACCTAATTCACAGATATTTTTCTGAAGCGTTTGAACAGTTTGGCGGTGGTTATCGACCATTAGCACTTTTGCCGCATTACGAGAAGCGGCCTCCATTCCCAAAGCACCGCTACCGCTGAATAAATCTAATACCGTTTTGCCGGTTAAATCCTGACCCAGCCAGTTAAACAGTTTTTCACGCACGCTGTCAGGCGTCGGACGCAGACCATCTGCAGACAGAAAAGTTAACTTCCTCCCTCTGCATTGCCCGCCAATAATGCGTACTTGATTGGTGTGTTTGGAATGTTTGTTGTTTGCCATGATTTTTAAAAAGATGCCGAGTTTTCAGACGGCCTCAATTATATAGTGAAACTGCCATCAAGCCGTATTTCACTCTATTCTTTTAGATATAACAAGGCCGTCTGAAAATCATTTTTCAGACGGCCTTTTTCTACCCAAGCTTTAACCAATTATTCCTTCGGTGCAGGCGGTTCAATCTGTTCTTTCCAGCCGCATTCTTTTTGCGGGCAGACTTTTTCCACGCCCCAGCGTTTGGTGGTTTTGATGGTTAAAACCGGCCATGCACATTTCGGACAAGTTTCTGCAATGGGCGGATTCCATGTGGCGTAGTTGCAATCCGGATAAGTGCTGCAACTGTAAAACAGTTTGCCGTAGCGGGATTTGCGCTCGACGAGGTTGCCTTTTTTACATTGCGGGCATTGGACACCGGTGTCTTTCGGTTTTTCCAGCGGTTCAACGTGTTTGCATTTCGGATAGTTGGCGCAGCCGATGAATTTGCTGCCGGTGCGGCTGTATTTGTACACTAGGCGACCGCCGCATTTGGGGCACTCGCGCCCGTCGAGTTCGGCTTGCTCGGCTTCGGCTTTGGCGATGCGCTCGGCGGCTTCTTCGGCAGTTTCATTGACATTGCGCGTGTAGCTACACTCGGGATAACCGGCACACGCGACAAAACGACCCATTTTGCCGAATTTGATTTGCAGTTTGTGTTCGCCGCATTTCGGACAGATTTCGTCGAGTTCCTGCGTGGTAAATTTGGCGCGTTCGATGCCCTCTTTTTCTTCTACTTGCTTGATGAACGGCTTCCAGAATTTGTCCATCACGGGAATCCATTGGCGTTTGCCGTTGGCAATTTCGTCAAGCTGGTCTTCAAGTTTGGCGGTAAAGTGGTAGTCGACGTATTGGGAGAAGTGTTCGGTCAAGAATTTATTGACGATGTCGCCTGTGTCGGTAGGCATGAAGCGTTTTTGCTCAAGGGTAACGTATTCGCGGTCTTTGAGCGTGGAGATGATGCTGGCGTAGGTCGAGGGGCGGCCGATGCCGTATTCTTCGAGGGCTTTAACCAGCGTGGCTTCGTTGTAGCGCGGAGGCGGAGTGGTAAAGTGTTGTTCGCCGTAGAGTTTGTCCACGGGCAATTTGTCGCCTTCGCTCATTTCGGGCAGTTTTTTGCTGTCTTCGCTCTCTTCGTCGTCGCTGCTTTCTTCATACACACTCAAAAAGCCTGCGAAGGTTTGCACTTGTCCGGTCACGCGGAACACGCCTTTGCCGACGGTAATATCGACGGTGGTTTGGTCAAATTTGGCGGGCGTCATCTGACAAGCGACGGTGCGCTGCCAAATCATTTGATAGAGTTTGAACTGGTCTACACTCAGGAAGGGTTTGACGCTTTCAGGCGTACGGTACACGGAAGTCGGACGGATCGCTTCGTGTGCTTCTTGGGCATTTTTGGATTTGGTTTTGTACTGCTTGGCCGAACTTGGCAGATATTCTTTGCCGATTTTGTTTTCGATGTAATGGCGAATTTCGGTTAACGCTTCATCGGCCAAGTTCACGCTGTCGGTACGCATATAGGTAATCAGACCGATAGCGCCCTGCCCTACGTCTATACCTTCGTAAAGCTGCTGGGCGGTACGCATGGTGCGGTCGGTGGTAAAGCCGAGTTTGCGCACGGCATCCTGCTGCATGGTAGATGTGGTGAACGGCGCGGCGGGGTTGCGGCTGCGCTTTTTCTTTTCGATGGCGGTAACGACTGCCTCTTTGCCTTCGAGTTCTTTCAACACGTCGGCTTGCGCGGCTTCGTTCGGCAGGTCGAATTGTTCGAGTTTCGCGCCGTTGTATTGGGCAAGTTTGGCGGTGAACTTGCTGCGGCCTTTATGGCTGTCGAGATGCACCGTCCAATATTCCTGCGCTTCAAACGCGCGGATTTCGTTTTCGCGTTCGCAAATCAGACGCAGGGCAGGACTTTGCACACGGCCTGCACTCAAACCGCGGCGGATTTTTTTCCACAACAACGGCGAGAGGTTGAAACCGACCAGATAATCCAACGCACGGCGTGCTTGTTGCGCATCGACCAAGTCCATTTCGATTTCGCGCGGATGGGCAACGGCATCAAGCACGGCGTTTTTGGTGATTTCGTGGAACACGACACGCTGCGGCTTGATGTTTTTCAGGCCGCGTTTGGATTTGAGAATTTCAAAAAGGTGCCAAGAAATGGCTTCGCCTTCCCTATCCGGGTCGGTTGCGAGGTAGATGTTTTCAGCTTCTTTGGCACCGGCAACGATGGCATCGACGTGTTTGCTGTTGCGGCTGATCAATTGGTATTTCATGGCAAAGCCATTGTCGGGATCGACTGCTCCGCTTTTGGGTACCAAGTCGCGGACGTGGCCGTAAGACGCCAAAATTTCAAAATCACCGCCCAGATATTTTTTCAGGGTTTTGGCTTTGGACGGGGATTCGACGATTAATAGGTTTTTCGCCATTGTTGTTCTCTTTTGGATGTATTGGATTTATGTTTCAGACGGCCTTTATTATTGAGGCCGTCTGAAAAAAGGTTTAGTGCATCACGTTTTGTCCGGTCAACGCACTCATCAAGTCGTCGCCAATCAGGACGGGCAACTCGCTTTTGTGCATCCACAACACCAACAATACCAATACTTTGGCGGTATCGAGGGTAATTTCGTCCGATGGAATGTGCATCAGGGCGTGAATGACGATTTCGCGTTGCTCATAAGTAATTGCGTGTTCGGTAACCAAATACTGCATCAAGCCCATGACTTCCTGCGGCAGGTTTTCAGCTTCTTCACGGCAGAATACGCGCAGGGAGTCGCTGTTAAACGGCTCGGCATAGAATTCGGACGTATTGAACAAGACTTCCATCATCATCAATGTATTGCCGATTTCCGTAGCATCAAAACCCGCATCTTCCAAGAGGCGACCCAAGTCCTCCGGAGGCGGACAATTGTCGAAATCTTGGAAGTGTTCGATTAAATAGGCAATGACTTCGGTCATGCTGGTTCCTTAAATATAGATAATTTATGCTTTGACACGCTGATAACGGCCGCCCGGCAAGGCGGCGACGATACCGTCAAGTTCGTATTCCAAAAGCTGTGCGTACACTTCTGCCGCTGCCGTATTGGTTTGTTGCGCCAAAATATCGGGGTGTATCGGGTCGTAACCCATTGCTTCCAATAAAGCGCTTGTTGATGGGGCGGCAGGTAGGTTTTCAGACGGCCTTTGCGGTTCATCCACTATTGTTTTTGGTTGCAGACGTTTGGTTTGATCGTTTTTCGGTTTTACCGTCTTATTTATAGAATATGATGGAACAGGCGTATTTTGCAATAGCTGCGGACACTCATGGAGAATATCGTCCAAACATTCAACCAGTTTTGCCCCGTCTTTAATCAGCTTGTGACAGCCTTTGCTATGCGGATTGTCTATCGAACCGGGTACCGCCATCACTTCACGCCCCATCTCCGCCGCCAGCTTGGCAGTAATCAATGAGCCGGATTCCAATGCCGCTTCCACCACCAATGTCAGCTGCGATAACGCGGCGATCAGACGGTTGCGGCGCGGAAAGTTGCCTGCAAACGGACGCGTGTCCAAAGGGAACTCGCTGACAATCAATCCCCTTTCTGCAATTTCATAAGCAAGGTTTTTATTGGATGGTGGATAAATACGGTCTATACCAGTTCCCCAGACGGCAATGGTACCGCCATCTGCCTGCAATGCGCCCTGATGGGCTGCTGTGTCGATACCCGAAGCCATACCCGATACGACGGGAATGCCTTTTTCACTCAATGCCCTGCCGAAATCTTTGGCAATCCGCATTGCCTGCGGCGTGGCATGGCGGCTGCCGACAATCGCGGCAGAAGGTATGTGCAGCAGCTCTGCATTGCCGCGTAAAAACAAGACCGGCGGCGCGGTAATGCCTTGTGTCAGCATTTCGGGGAAATCATCATCTTGCAGCAACAACAGACGGCAACCGTCCTGCATTTCCCATTGTAAAGCGGATTCGGCAGACCGCTGCGCCAAAACCCGTTTGTCCGCATTGCGCCACGACTCGGCCGCCTGTTTATGGCGCACCAACGCGGCAATTTTGTCTGCCGGCGCATTCAAGGCTGCTTGTGCGCTACCGAATTGCTGCAACAGCACCAAAAAACTTTCTGCGCCGATATAGGGCGTAAATGCCAGTTGCAACCAAGCAAAACGCTCGTTTTCCGTCATCAATCTGTTCCCTTTTCGTAATGGTTGTTCAGACGGCCTGAAGTAAATAAAGGCCGTCTGAATATTTTATTAATATAAAGCTTTAGTTTCCCATCACAGTAACTTTCTCAGAACATCATTTTTATCCAATATACGATTAATCAGATATTCATCATCAGGTTTTAAGTTATCCATTAGCTCATCTACAACGGCCATACGGCTACGTAGAAATTTCAAAAGCTCCGGATTTGGTTTTTTTATTGTATTCATCATAGCGAGCCTGAACTAAAGACTGCTGACTTTGGCCTAAAATCTCTAAAGCTACTTCATAATCAAAATGTCCTAACATTGGATAACTCCTTTTCAAAAGTACATCTTTACATTAAAGCATATTTACCATCTTTATGTTTTAGCCATTACTGCTGCATTTCATTTTGAATCGTCTAAATTACAAAATCTTTCAAAGAAATACCATGTTGAGCACAATAATTTTTCAATTCTTAGTGCATCGATTCAGACATAATCAATGTATAGTGTTTTTCCGGATCAGTTGTAACCTGAGCAGTTTTGCCGACTTTCGTATTCTTTTCGGCTTAAAAGGCAAAATAACCATGCCTAGCCATATCATTATTTTTATAAAGTATTGCTTGTCTAAACACACCGTCAAATGACGATGCCGTCTGAAAAACCTGATGGCTTTCAGACGGCCTTTTTTGTGTTTGAACCGATATTGCGCTTATTCTTCGGATTTGTCGGCGCTGCGGCGCGATACGCTGATACCGAGTTGTTTGAGTTTGCGGTAAAGGTGTGTACGCTCCAAACCGACCTTTTGCGCCACGCGGCTCATATTTTGGCCTTCTTGGGCGATATGGTATTCAAAGTAGCGGCGCTCGACTTCTTCCCTCAATTCGCGCAAAGGCATATTGAAATTGAAGCCGCCGATGATTTCTGTCGCCGTCGCATTTTCCTTCTGACCTAAAGCCACGGCAACGGCCTGCTCATTCACTTCTTTGCCGTCAGATTCCAACATGATGTTTTTCACCGTTTCGGCAAGCTGGTCGTAATTGCCCGGCCAATCGTATTGGCGCAAAACCACCAACGCGCTGTCGCTGAATTTTACCGGCTGGATTTTTTGACTTTCGGCCAAATCGGTCATGATGCGGTTGATTAAAAAGACGATATCGTCCGGCTGGCTGCACAAAGAAGGAACATCGATGCGCTCTTTCAACAGCTCCGCCAGTCTGCTGGCAACGACGTCATCGGCGCTCTCACCGCGTTTAAAGCCGCAAGAAGCAATCACACGGACATTGTAGCGGTCGGCTTTTTCCAGCAAGAAAGCAATGCCGTTTTGGATGTTTTTGCTGTAACGGGCAATATCGCCGACATACAAAATACCGCCTGATGCCTTTTGCAACAGCTCCATCGGCGTATCGACAATGTGTTCGACACGGTCGGTTGCCACCCAAGGCGTACCGCTTTTGTGCAGATAGCGGGCGACAATCTCAAACGGCGAACCTGCCTCACCGGCAAACAACAGTGGGCGGTTGTGTTTGGCAGCCGCTTCAATGCTGCCGTTCATTTCTTGAATGACGGAACTGTTGCCCAATTTGTCCAAAGTCATACCGGAGACCGTCTGAACTTCGCCATGTTTCAAGGCGCGTTCTACTGCGGACAAGAGTTTTTGCAGGGCAATCGGTTTTTCCAGAAAATCGAGTGCGCCGATTTTGGTGGCTTCAACCGCAGTGTCAATGCTGGCATGGCCGCTCATCATCACCACAGGCATATTGAGTTGGCCGTTTTTCGCCCACTCTTTCAACAAAG
Organism: Neisseria sp. 27098_8_139; assembly: GCF_041433195.1. NCBI lineage: Bacteria > Pseudomonadati > Pseudomonadota > Betaproteobacteria > Neisseriales > Neisseriaceae > Neisseria > Neisseria sp. 27098_8_139. The sequence continues at coordinate 10,350 of NZ_JAPWBA010000017.1, read as the reverse complement.
TGATGCCGTCGCAATCGGGCATCCAAATATCCAGCAACACCATGGCCGGACGCGTTTGATAACGCAATTGGCGCGCTTCTTCGGCATTTTCGGCCAAAGTGACGGTATAGCCTTCGTCTTGAAGGATCTCGGAGAGCAGGTCGCGGATGCCTACTTCATCATCTACAATCAAAATATCACTGCTTCGCATAAGTTTCTGCCATTTCCGGTAAAGCTATTTTGACGCACGCGCCGCCACTGTTCTGATTGCTCAGGCTGATACGGCCGCCATGCTCCTCGATAATTTTTTTCACAACGGGCAAACCAAGTCCCGTTCCTGTCGGTTTGTCGGTAACGTACGGCTCAAAAGCATTGTGCAGCATTTCTTTGCCGAAACTTTTGCCGTTGTTACAGACGGTCAGGAAAACCTGTCCGCCTTCGCGCCCTGTTTCGACGTTTACTTGCGGCGTTTCGTCCGACTCTGCCGCTTCTGCGGCATTCTTAAATAAGTTATGCAACACTTGGCGCATCGCCGTCGTATCGGCAACAATCGGCAAGGTGTCGGCGCTGAGCCGCGCATTAAACTTGCACACGCCGGCCTCATATAATACCAATACTTCCGACACCAAACCGTTTAAATTTTGTTTTTCTAAATTCAGCGACGGCGCACGCGCATAGTTGCGGAACGCTTCGACCATTTCTTTCAGCGCGGCCACCTGTTTGACGATGGTATCGGTTGAACGGCTGAGAATTTGGGCATCTTGTTCATCTAGTTTATCATGCAATTTCCATGCCAATCTCTCGGCGGAAAGCTGGATAGGCGTAAGCGGATTACGGATTTCGTGCGCCAAACGTTTCGCCACTTCGCCCCATGCGGCCTCTTTTTGCGCCCGCATCAAGACGGTAATGTCATCAATCACCATCACCACGCCGTTATCATTGTCTTCCGGCAAAATGGTGGCTTTGCCCAACAAGATTCGGGCATCATCGGGCGCGGCGTATTCGACTTGGACGGGTTTGTTGCTATCGGCGCTTTCATTAATGGCGGCAAACACATCGGCCAACAGGGTTTGCTGCGGCGATTTGCCGTGCCATTGATGCCAGTTACTGCCCCACAAAGACACCAGCGAAACGCCCAAAATCTGTTCGGCGGCCTTGTTAAAGGTTTTCAGACGGCCATTGGCATCCAAAGTAATCACGCCTGTAGTCAAACTTTCCAACACGCATTCCAAATAATGGCGTGCGGCTTCTTCGCGCAAACGGTTGCGTTCGTCCGCCTCTTTGGCAATCGCCAATTGTTCGGTCATGTGGTTGAACAACTGGGTCAAACGGCCGAACTCATCATTGCGAAATACCGGCCGGGTTTGGCTGAAGTCACCCTGAGCCACCGCCCGCGCACCCTCTGCCAGCGACAATACCGGCGCTACAAAACGGCGGGCAAAATACAAAGCCATAACCAAAGCCAAAAAGATGGCCAACAATGTCGCGACCAACAGTGTGGACAGGAAAAAGGTTTGCAGGCCTTTTTTGGTATAACTCAGCTCGGCATATTTGGCTCGGGCCGCTTCAATCAGCGTCGCGTCTTGGGCAACATCTTTCGGAATCGGCTGTCGGAAAAACAACGCATAATCCTGATTTTTATGCGTACCGATCAGCATCCAGCCTTGAGCATACAGCACGCCGCCGATGTTTTCCAAGCTGCGCACCGAACCGGTCTGCTCCAGCTGCTCCCATCCTTCTTTGTTGAGTTCGGGTTGATTTAGTTTCAGGGGATTGATGCTTTTCTCGGCTTTATGGGTGGTCGCGTTATAAAGCGCCAGCTGGGCAAAGTCGGCAGTAAGTGCGGATTGTGCCAGTGTTTGCCCCAAATTGCCGTCCAGTGAAGCGGCGCTGATTAAGTCGATCTGCACTGGCGTGGCGTTGCTGACAGCGTTGTCCACAGCCAAGCTCAGCGCGGATTTGCTCAAGTTTAAGCTGCGCTCTAGAGCCTCATGGGTATCGTTGCCAAACCAAGAATTAATCGTACCGTTAATAAACTGGGCGGAAATACCGAACAAAAACACGCCCGGCAATACGGCAACCAAGGTAAACATCCCCGACAGCCGACGCGCAATCTGCGAACCGAACACGCTTTTGCTGTTGTCGCGTATCAAAAGCACGACATAGCGCACCAACACCGCCGCCAACACCAGCAACAGCAAGCCGCACAAGGCGACAATCCACCAGAAATAATCAGACAATACGTTGCTGCTGCCCGTTGCAACAGTCAGACCGTACAACAAAACAACGGCGAATACGGCGGCAATCAGAAGAAAGCGGCGCATGGTTTACTCCTGCACGACCGACAAGGATTTCCAACCGGAATCCAAATGCCAGTTTTTAGACGTCAGGGCATTGATTTGGAACGGTTTGGGCAGCTTGGCGGTTGTCAGCAGCAGGCGGATTTCAGCCTTCGTGTCTTTGGCGGCCACATCACTCAGCGCACCCTTGGACAAAACCTTCCAATTCACGACCGCGCCCACTGCACGCAAGGCAGTCTCAAGCGTGTCGTACTCGGTAGAAAACGTACCAACGGTAACGCGATAGCGGTTGGTCAGTGGATGGAAGGACAATTTGTATTGAATCGTGCTGTCGTTGTTGAGCAGCTGGTCGAACTTGAATTTATAAGACGACATAGACGGCGCTGACAGCTGCCAACTCAAATTGAAATGCAGGGGGACGCCCTGTTTGAGTGCTTCTTTAAGCTGGTCGGGCAGATCGGTGCGGAAACGGCTGCTGACGGAAAGCTGTCCGGCATGGGTCAGCTTTGCCTCGGCACGGGTCGCACTGATGCCCTCGCCCGCCGCATTCAACGACACGGCAAGCAAGAGCGGTACAATCAGCGTTTTACTGCTTTTTAATAAGCGCGTAATAAAAGCCATCTTGATGTTTGTTCGGTAAAAGCACACGCGATTCGATCAGCTCGGCATCAGCATGGCGGTTAAGGAATTTTTGCAACTGACCGTCGTTTTCTTCGACAAAGACCGAGCAGGTAGCCAGCAACATCCTGCCGTTTTTCGTCAGGGTCTGCCACAGCGCGTCTAATAATGCTTCCTGTTGGCGTGCGGTTTTGACGGCATCGGTCGGGCGGCGCAGCCATTTCACGTCGGGATTGCGCCGCGCCACACCCGAAGCGGTACACGGCACGTCGGCAAGGATGGCGTCGAAAGGCTTTCCATCATACCACGCCGCCAAGTCCTGCGCATCGGCGCAAGTCAGAGCGGTCGTCTGAAACCCCAAACGGTCAAGATTGCTCTTCACCCTGTTCAGACGGCCCTCGTCTATATCCAAAGCGGTAACATGACAATCTGCCAGTTCCAAGATATGGCCCGTCTTGCCGCCCGGTGCCGCGCAGGCATCGAGGATGCGTTCGCCGTCTTTCGGATTCAACAAATAGGCAGCACGTTGCGCACCAAAATCCTGCACCGACACCAGGCCGTCTGAAAAACCGGGCAGACGGCTGACCGGCACGGCTTCTTCCAACATCACGGCGTATTCATCCAAAGCCCTGGCCGGAATACCTTCCGCAGCCAGTTTTTCCAAATAGCTTTCGGCATTGCCGTGTCGGCGGTTGACGCGCAAAGTCATCGGCGGATGCGATTGCAGCGCGGTGGTGATGTTGTGCCAATGTTTCGGATAATGGTTTCTCAAGTAAGCCACCCACCACAGCGGCAGGTTGTGTTTCGCCACATCGTCTTTTTTGCAGGAAGCCGCGAGCTCGTCGCGTTCACGCAAAAAGCGGCGCAAAATCGCGTTGGCAAACGAGCGAAACTGGCCGCGGCCGATTTTGGCAATGCTTTCCACCGCCTCATTGACCACTGCATGAGGGGCATTGCGCGTGTAATGCAGTTGGTACATCGCCGCCAAAAGAAGGCTTTCGAGCTGCGGATTGTCAATCGGCTTCTTCAGCATTTGACCAAGCATGTGCTTCAAACTGCCCAAATAACGCTGGCATCCGTAGGCAATATCCTGCAACGCGCCGTTTTCCTGCGCCGTCAGCTGCGGATGCGCCGCGCGGATTTCCGCCAAAACATCCTGAAGATTGCGCCCTTCGGCAACCGCGGAAACACTGTCGGCGGCCAGTTTTTGAGCGAGGGACATACTCATATTTTTGCTTTCTGATTCATAATTTGATTTCAAGTGTTTGGCGGATTTCAGACGGCCTGTTCGGCAGCCAGCAATGCCCGATAATATTCGGCATCTGCTTTGGAAAAACAGCAAAAGATGATTTTTTCCACTGCCGGACATTGCGGCAGGGTTTGCTTCAAACTCTCCAAAGCGATACGCGCGGCAGCTTCGGCCGGAAAGCGGTACACACCGGTGCTGATGCACGGAAAGGCGATGCTGTGGAGATCGTGTTTCTGGGTAAGCAGCAAGGAATTGGCGTAGGATTGTGCCAATTTGGCCTCTTCATTTTGTTTTCCGCCAAACCATACCGGCCCGACCGTATGAATGACATAACGCGCAGGCAAACGATAGCCTTTGGTTATTTTGGCTTCGCCTGTCCGGCAACCGCCCAAAGTGCGGCACTCGTCCAGCAGCTCTTTGCCCGCGGCGCGGTGTATCGCACCGTCTACGCCGCCACCGCCCAACAGCGATGAATTGGCGGCATTGACAATCGCATCGACTGCCAATCGGGTAATATCACCTTCGACCACTTCAAAAACAGCCATTGCCTTCTTTCCTCTACGTTGATTTCCAGCCTGTTACAAAACTGTTCCGACTTCAATCGTCCGGCCTGCCGCAAATGCCTGTATGCTCATGCGTTTGCTGCCGGAAGGCTGCAATTCGGTGATGTTCAGCGCATTTTCACCGCAAGCCACCAGCAGGCCGTCTGAAGTGCAGGACAACACCTCGCCTGCCTTACCCTGCTTGGCCACGACTTCGGCTCGCCAGATTTTCATCGGTTTGCCTTGATATTCGACCCACGCGGCAGGAACAGGGTTAAAGGCGCGGATTTTGCGTTCGATAATGTGCGCGGACTCGTTCCAATCGATACGCGCTTCTTCTTTGCTCAATTTCTGGGCGTAGGTAACACCTTCGTCAGGCTGCTTAACCGCGTTCAGACGACCTTCAGCCTGCAGACGCTGCAAGTCGGCAACAATCGCTTCCGCACCCAAACCCATCAATGCGTCATGCACTTCGTTGGCAGTATCCGTAGGTTGAATGGCATAGCGGTGTTCGCTGACCACATCGCCGGTATCCAAGCCGATGTCCATCTGCATGATGCACACGCCGGTTTCGGCATCGCCGGCTTCAATCGCACGTTGAATCGGTGCCGCGCCGCGCCAACGGGGCAACAACGAAGCGTGGATATTGAGGCAGCCGTGTTTGGGCGTATCCAACACATCCTGCGGCAAAATCAAACCATACGCAGCCACCACCATCACATCCGCACCCGTATCTTTGAGCATTTGCAGGGCTTCGGCGTTATTGCGCAACTTTTCCGGCTGCGCCACGGTCAAACCTAATTCCAAGGCAGCCTGTTTGACCGGCGATGCGGTCAACTGCATGCCGCGGCCTTTGGGGCGGTCGGGCTGGGTCAACACCAGCGGAATTTCAAAACCTGCGGCGGCGATGGCTTTCAAGGCGGCGGCGGCAAAATCGGGCGTACCGGCAAAGATGACTTTCATGTTGTGTCCTTGTGGAAATGGTTTGAATGGGCGCGTTAGGCAAACTGTTTCAGCTGAAAAGGCCGTCTGAAAGATTGAAAACCGAAGTCTGCCTTCTGTTTTGTCTTTTCAGACGGCCTTTAAGCGATGCGTAGGTCAGATGGTGTGTTTCTGACGTTTTTTCAGTTTGGTTTTGATGCGGCCTTGTTTCAGCTGCGACAGGTGTTCGACAAACACGATGCCCATCAGGTGATCCAATTCGTGCTGCACGCAGATTGCCAGCAGGCCGTCTGCTTCCAGCGTGAATTTCTCGCCTTTTTCGTTCAAGGCTTCAACTTTGACGCGCTCGGCACGGGTTACGGTATCGTAAATGCCCGGTACGGACAGACAGCCTTCTTCATAAGTCGTCTCGCCGTCTTTTTCGACAATGACGGGATTGATGAACACGCGCGGCTCGCTGCGGTCTTCGGTCAAATCCATCACGACGATGCGCTCGTGTACGTCGACCTGAGTGGCCGCCAAGCCGATACCGCGTGCTTCGTACATGGTTTCAAACATATCGGCAACCAATGTCTGGATGCGCTCGTCGATTTTTTCAACAGGTTTGGCGACCGTGTGCAAACGCTCGTCGGGGTATTGGAGGATGTTCAGTAAAGCCATAATATTCTCGTTTTATAAAGCTGATGTGTGATTTTCATACAGATTCGGTTTCCGCCGCCACAATCTCCTGTCATGACAGCAACATTCAATGCTAAAATAACGCCGAAAAATGTTAAGATAGCGCGACGGAAGCCGTTCGTTATCGTATTGATGAATGGGCGGCAGTTTCGCAAACTCCAGCCTTCTCTGTTTATCATCTGAAGACAAACCGAATCGATTTCAAGGGGAACGGTTATGCAACAACGTATTATAACCCTGCTTTGCATGGCAGGTATGGCTATTTCTGCCCACACTCAGGCAGCTTCTTTAAAAATCCGCCCCAATGCGCCGCAACGCTACGTCGTTAAAAACGGCGATACCTTGTGGGGTATTTCCGGCAAATATCTGTACAGCCCATGGCAATGGAACCGCCTTTGGGGCGCTAACCGCAACGCCATCCGCAATCCGCATCTGATCTATCCGGGTCAGGTGTTGGTTTTACGCTACATCAACGGTCAGCCGCGACTGGGTTTTGAACATGCCCAAACCCGTTCAGACGGCATTCCCGTGATCAAACTGCATCCGCGCGTACGCGAAACTTCCGGCTACGGCATTCCGACCGTCAATGTCAACCTCTACCGCATGTTCATGAAACATCCGCAGATTATCGCTCCGGAAGAAACCGCCAACGCGCCGCGCCTGATTGCCGGCCCCGACAACCGCGTCCTCTACACCCAAGGCAACCGCGTGTACGCATACGGCCTGACCGAACCCGGCCGCTACCTGACCTACCGCGTCAATAAAAACATCACCGATCCGGAAACCGGTAAATTCCTCGGCCAAGAAGTCGTGTTCAGCGGCATCGCCAACACGCTGCCTTACACCGACTCCGCCTTGGAACACCGTACCCGCGCTTCTGACGAAAAACTCAAAAGCAACGAGTATTACACCCAAGTCAACAAAGTCATGAAGCTGCGCACCCAGTCCGCGCAACCTTTGGTTATTGAAGAAGCCGTTTCCGAAATCCGCAAAGACGACTATCTGCTGAAACTGCCCGAAGGCCTCGACAGCTTCAATGTGATGCCTCACGCCCCTGCCCATCCGATTCAGGCCAAAGTCGTTTCCATCTTCGACGGCGTGGGCGAAGCCGGCCAGTTCCAAACCATTACTTTGGATAAAGGCGAACTCGACGGCCTGGACAAAGGCACGGTGGTCAGCCTCTACAAACGCGGTCGCCAAGTCCGTGTCAATCTGTCCAACAACCTGATTCGCAAGCCGAAAGACAAAGATACGGTTGAATTGGTTTCCATTCCGGCGGAAGAAATCGGTTTGGCAATGGTGTACCGCACATCCGACCATCTGGCATCCGCCATTATTTTGGAAAGCCTGAACAGCGTTTCCATCGGCGATACCGCCTCCGAACCCGGCCGCGATTTGGACAATATGGCCGATGAAAAAACCATGGACAAACCGGCCGAAGACGAACAGGAAAGAGAAATCGAACTGGAAGTTCGCAGCTGATTGGGCTTTTTTAGCAGCAATTCGGCAAATAAAGGCCGTCTGAAAACCTGTTTTTCAGACGGCCTTTTGATTACAGCCAATCAGAATAAATAAAATCTGTAACACGTTGTTTAAAGCGCAAACAACATCTTATTTCTCAAGTCGGTAATCGGCTATCTCCTTTTCTATCGTCTTTCCGTTCTGCCATTCAAATCGGAAATATGAAAAGCACGGCACACCATTTATTGCCTGTTGATTGTTCCATCTGTTTCTTCCAATCAAAAAGGCCTTCTGAAATCTTCAGACGGCCTTTTTATCCACAACTCAAATCCGATTATTTGAATTTGTAAGTGTATTGCAAGCCCAAGATGTCCGCTTTGTTTTTGAAGCGGGCAGAGGATGCACCGCGGCTGTCCACGTCGTTGCCGCTGGCTTTGCCGGTGCGGTAAACCGTGTCATTGATGTGGATATGGCTGTACGCCGCATCGATAACATGGTTTTTACCCAGTTGATATTTAGCACCGACGGAGAACCAGATACGGTTGCCGTCAGGCAGGCTGTTCATGCGGTCTTCGGCGCTTTTAACCGGTGATTTATCGAAAGCGATACCGGCACGCAGTTGCAATGGTTCGGTAACTTGGTAAGAGCCGCCGAATGCAACTTTATAAGTGTTGCGCCAGTTAGGCGTAATGACGGTACGGTCGGATTTGCCGTTGACAACGTTTTTGGTATTTTCAAACACCAGCTCGGCTTTGTTGAAGCGGCTGTGGCGCGTCCAAGTGACATCGCCGAACAAATTGGTTTTGTCGGTGGCGCGGTACATACCGTGAACAGACAAAGACTCAGGCGTTACGATTTTTACGCTGGCTTTTTCGTTCGGCACATAACCGCGTGCTGCCATTGCACCCAAATCCCAAGCGCGTTTTGCATATGCGCCGTCAGCTTCCCAATCGGCAGTGCCTTTCAGCGTATGCGATACTTTGGAGCGGTAGTTCACACCCACGCGTGCGCGATCGTTGATGTCCCACATCCATGCCAGTTGGTAGCCGAAGCCCCAATCGTGGCCTTTTACATCGGCATGACCGTCAGCTTTACCGGTCGCATCGACAGCAACGGGACGGCCTGCTTGACGGGAAGCTAAGCCGCTAGCCAACTGGCTGATGGCGCCGGAAGCATCCCAGTCGGAGTATTTACGCAATTCGGCTTTGGAATATTGGGCAATCAAACCGGCACCGACGGCGTGCTGCTCATTCAGTTTCCATGCGACTACCGGCTCGATGGCGATGGTGGTCAAACCCAGTTTGTTGATGTTGTGGCGCAATACGGAATCTTTTTCGTATTCGGTTGCAGAGCCGAAGGGAACGTACACGCCCAAACCCAAAGTTACATCGTCGCTGGCTTTGTACGCGCCATAGATGTGCGGAGCGACAGTGGTTTCGGTAATTTTACCGCTGGTCGAGCCGCTGACATCGGCACCCGTGCGGAAGTGTTTCGCAGATTCCGCCTCATAATGAATGCTTGGGAAAACGATATTGGCGTTGACGGAAATTTGGCTGTTGTCGATTTTGCTCAAACCGGCCGGGTTGTAGAAAATGGTTGATGCATCGGCGGCTTCGGCGGCGGCGGCGTTGGCCGTGCCTTGTGCGTTAACGGATTGTGTGCCGAAGTGGTAGCCGGAGGCTTGGACGGCGGTAGATAACAGTGCTGCGCTTAAAATAAATGCTGTTTTTTTCAGATTGAAATGAATCATTTTGGTTTACCGTGAAAGTAGCGGACAAAGAAAAAGGCCGTCTGAAACGTCCTTTATTGATTTAGTATAGGCACTCAATTCTATACTACATCATTATTTTTGCCTAATCTTTTCTTTTTTTACACAAAAAAAAGCAGGCTAAAACAGCCTGCTTTTCCAATCATCGGATCACTGCAATTATTTGACCTGCAACACTTCCAGCGTATTGGTCGAACCGGATTCGCGCATTTGCGAACCGCTGGTGATGATGTATTGGTCGCCGCTTTGGAGGATTTTGTGTTCTACCAGCATGGCTTCCACTTCGTTCAGCGCGGTATCGTGATCGGTACTGGTTGCCAAAATCAACGGACGTACACCGCGGTACATCGCCATGCGGCGTTGCGCTGAAACACTCGGCGTCAGGGCAAAAATCGGCAGGGTGATGTTGTGGCGGCTGACTTCGAAGGCGGTCGAACCGCTTTCAGTCAGGGCAACGATGGCTTTGGCGTGAACTGCTCGCGCCACGCTGACCGCACCGCCGGCAATCGCCAAGTTGGTGCTGACGGCTTCGGGATACTCGACCTGTTCGGCAACGCCATTGAGCGAATCTTGTTCTTTTTCCGCAGCCGCACAAATAATCGCCATTTGGCTGACGGTTTCAAACGGATACGCGCCGACGGCGGTTTCGGCGGAACACATCACCGCATCGGTACCGTCCAATACCGCGTTGGCCACGTCGCTGACTTCCGCGCGGGTCGGTACGGGGTTGGTAATCATCGATTCCATCATTTGAGTTGCGGTAATACTGAAGCGGCGCAACTCGCGGGCGCGGCGGATCATACGTTTTTGCAG
>NZ_JAPWBA010000016.1:0-35785 GCF_041433195.1 Neisseria sp. 27098_8_139 | reverse complement strand
GGATATAAAAGATAAAGGGAATAAAGATATGTACTCAAATGCATTTGACGGAAAACGGAGTAGGGCAACTGTACAGAGGGGCTACTCTTTGATACAGCTGTTGGTGGTGATATTGGTGGCTTCGATATTGGCTAGGCCGTCTGAAAGATACTTAAGATTAGTTTTCAGACGGCCTTGTTGTAAGATGAGATTTGATATTGGCGTACTTTTTTAAATACAGATAAAATCCCTGTTAATTATTTATAACGATATTTTTAGGATACACAGTGCTTGCTTTGGATTATTGTCATCAAAAGGTTGCAGAAAGTCATTCCAGTTTTTTATCCGGCTTTCGTTTTTTATCGGTAGAAAAAAGAAATGCGATCACTGTTTTATATGCTTTTTGTCGCGAACTGGATGATGTGGTTGATGGCTGTACCGATCCAAATGTAGCTCAGATAACGTTAAATTGGTGGCGCAGTGATTTGGAGAAAGTATTTAATAATGAGATGCCTGAGCATCCCGTTCATCAAGTTTTAAAAGATATTCGGGCAAATTTTGACTTGCCGAAGAATGAATTTGAAGCTTTGATTGATGGCATGCAGATGGATTTGGAGCAGGCTCGTTATGGTAGTTTTGATGAATTAAAGCTGTATTGCCACCGTGTTGCCGGGGTAGTGGGTTGTCTTATTGCGCGGATTTTAGGTTTTTCCAATCCGAAAACTTTGGAATATGCGGACAAAATGGGCTTGGCTTTGCAGTTGACGAACATTATTCGCGATGTGGGCGAAGATGCGCGGCATGGAAGAATTTATCTGCCGATAGAGGAAATGCAGAAGTTTGATGTACCTGCCAATGTAATCATGCAGTGCAAACCGACAGACAATTTTGCAAAATTGATGCAATTTCAAGTGAATAGGGCGCGTGAAACTTATCGTGAAGCGATGTTGTTTTTGCCGGCTGAGGATAAGAAATCGCAAAAAGTCGGCCTGATTATGGCGGCTATTTATTATGCGTTGTTGAATGAAATCGACCGTGATGGTGCGCAAAATGTTTTGACTTATAAAATTGCGATTCCTTCTCCCCGTAAAAAACGTATTGCTTTGAAAACTTGGCTGTTTGGATTTAAACCATGAATAAGCGTCCAAAAATTGCTGTGATTGGTGCCGGTTGGGCAGGTTTGTCTGCGGCGGTTTCCCTGATTCATCGAGCTGATATTTCTTTGTTTGAGGCCGGGAGACAGGCTGGCGGTAGGGCGCGTGCCTTAGCCGGGAAAGATGATGGATTCAGCTTTTTGGATAATGGGCAGCATATCTTGTTGGGTGCGTATCATGGTGTTCAAACTTTAATGCAACATATTGGCGTTCAACCTGAATCAGCCTTTTTACGCCAGCCTTTGCGATGGTATATCCATGAAGGATTACAGTTTCAGACGGCCTCTCTGCCTGCACCTTGGCATTTGCTTGTCGGCATCCTGCGTGCGAAAAATCTTTCTTTTTCATTGAAAATCAAATTGCTGTCGGATATGTCAGCATTGCAACGTTGGGCAGTTCATCATAAAACCGATTTGACGGTTGCAAAGTGGTTGAGAACACGAAATATTCCCCGCAGCCTGCTTGGCCAATTTTGGCAACCTTTGGTTTGGGGTGCTTTAAATACTCCGTTAGAACAGGCATCGCTGCGCATTTTATGCAATGTATTGAATGATGGCGTGTGGTCTGAAAAGGCGAACAGCGATTATCTTTTGCCTAAGCAGGATTTAGGGCGGATCGTAGCCGAACCAGCTTTGGATTTTCTGCACAAACATGGTGCAAAGATACATCTTGAAACTCGTGTTTCCCATTTAAACCATCATATTGATGGCCGAATTGAAATCAATGGTGAAATATTTGATGCGGTTGTTTTGGCTGTTGCGCCATATCATGTTGACGCGCTTCTGCCTGAAGATACGCCTGACTATATTCAGACGGCCTATCAATCGTTGCACTATCATGCGATTACCACGGTTTATTTGCGTTATGCCCAAGCAGTCAAACTGCCTGCGCCTTTAACCGGGTTTGCCGATGGTACGGCGCAATGGGTGCTACATCGGGGGACGTTGGGCTTGCCGGATAATGAAGTCGCAGTCGTTATCAGCGTTTCCGATTGTACCGAGGCTTGGAAGGATAAAGATTTGGCCGAGAAAGTTCATGCGGACATTAAGCGGGTTTGTCCGGATTTGGATAAACCCGAAGCCGTACGCATTATTACGGAAAAACGCGCGACTACGGCTGCAACGGTTGATTTTATACAACCTGATTTCTCATGGTTGCACCATCGCCGTATTTATCCGGCCGGCGACTATCTCCATCCGCGCTATCCGGCAACATTGGAAGCTGCAGTTCAGTCAGGCTTTGCCGCGGCTGAAAAGCTGATGCTGGATTTACGGGTTGAATAAACTGAGGCCGTCTGAATGTTCAGACGGCCTTTTTGACTTTACAAAACTTACCAAGCCGATACAATATCTGAAACCATAAAGTTCAAGGAACAGTCATGACGACATTAGCGAACAAAACCATCTTGATTACCGGCGCATCCCAAGGCTTGGGCGAGCAGGTTGCCAAAGCCTATGCGGCTGCCGGAGCGACTGTCATTTTGGTGGCGCGTCATCAAAAGCGTTTGGAAAAAGTATATGATGCCATTGTGGCTGCAGGCAGCCCTGAGCCGTTTGCCATCTGCTTTGATTTGATGAGCGCTGAGGAGAAAGAGTTTAAGCAATTCGCGGAAACTATTGATGAAGCTACCGGTGGAAAATTGGATGGCATGGTGCATTGTGCCAGCTATTTCTATGCCTTGTCGCCATTGGACTTCCAAACCGTATCGGAATGGGTCAACCAATACCGTATCAATACCGTTGCGCCTATGGGCTTGACCCGTGCGCTGTTCCCATTGTTGAAGCAATCCGAAGACGCTTCTGTGATTTTTGTCGGCGAAAGCCACGGCGAGAAACCGCAAGCCTATTGGGGCGGTTTCGGTGCTTCCAAAGCCGCGCTCAATTATTTGTGTAAAGTGGCTGCGGATGAGTGGGAACGTTTTGACAACCTGCGTGCCAATGTTTTGGTTCCGGGTGCCATCAATTCGCCGCAACGTATTAAATCTCATCCGGGCGAATCGAAGAGTGAACGTAAAAACTACGAAGATGTCCTGCCGCAATTTATTTGGTGGGCAAGCCAAGAGAGCAGGGGGCGGACAGGTGAAATCGTCTATCTGTAAATATACCTGCTCAGAGTGGTTTGAAAACATGAGGCCGTCTGAAATCTGTATTTTCAGATGGCCTTTAACTTATTGAGTTTTATATCTGAATAATATGGAAGTTTGATGTTTGACGTGTTAGCAGGCAAACATTAGGCTAGCACAAAATTAGATATAGTAATCTAAGTTATAGTTATATTGGATAAATATGACGGAATTTGACTTTATCAGACAATATTTGCAGCGACAAAAATCGGAAGGTCTGATTTTGGGCATAGGGGACGATGCCGCTATTATTCGCCCAAGTAACGGATTTGATTTATGTTTTAGCGCTGATATGTTGGTCAAAGGCAGACATTTTTTTGAAGATGTTTCGCCCGAAGATTTGGCATGGAAAATGCTTGCAGTAAATTTATCCGATATGGCCGCTATGGGTGCCAAGCCACGTTGGGTGTTGCTCAGTGCTGCGTTGCCTGAATTGAATCAAGATTGGCTCAAACGCTTTTGCGATAGCTTTTTTGCTTTGGCTGTGCGTTTTGATACGGTGTTGATTGGTGGCGATACCACCAAAGGCGATTTGGTCTTTAATGTAACGATAGTAGGTGAAGTTCCGACAGGGCGTGCCCTGCGGCGTGATGCGGCCGAAGTCGGCGACGATATTTGGGTATCGGGTCGGTTGGGTTTGGCTGCCGCTGCTTTGAACAAACATCTGGGGCATTATCAATTGCCGTCTGAAATCATGGCGGTTTGCGATGACAAATTGCTCCGTCCAGAACCGCGCGTTTCATTGGGGCAGGCATTGTTGCCGTTTGCCCATGCCGCGCAAGATGTTTCAGACGGCCTGGCTCAAGATGTGGGGCATATTTTGAAAGCCTCTGCTGTCGGGGCGGAAATATTTGCCGATTGTGTGCCGTCGTTGCCTGAATTGAAAAATGTGTTGTCGCGCGAGCAATGGTTGTCGGTAGTATTGGCCGGCGGCGATGACTACGAACTGATTTTTACTGCCGCTCCAGAAGACAGGAAACGCGTTTATCAGGCAGCGGAACAAAGTGGCGTACCGGTCGCCCGAATTGGTAAAATTACTGACTCAGGCCGTCTGAATATTTTGGATGCCGAAGGCGGCGTATTGGAACTGACTTCTTTAGGATTTGATCATTTTGGCTGAACGTAAACCTACTTTTTCTTGGCTGTTGCACAAACCATTGTGTTTTTTAGGATTCGGTTTCGGCAGCGGCTTGTCGCCGGTTGCGCCAGGTACGGCCGGAACGCTGGCAGCGTTGCCTCTGGCTTTTGTATTGTGCCTGTTGGGCATAGACGGCTGGATATTGCTTTTATTGTGTATCGCCTTGTTTTTTTGGGGTATCCGCATTTGCGGTTATACCGAGCGGGAACTAGGCATTCAGGATTACGGCGGTATCGTCTGGGATGAAATTGTCGCGATGCTGCTGGTGCTGTCGCTGATTCCGTTTAAATGGAGCTGGTGGCTGGCGGCTTTTATTATTTTCCGCTTGTTTGATGCGTTGAAACCATGGCCGATCAAATGGTTTGACCGGCGGATTCATGGAGGTTTAGGCATTATGCTTGATGATTTGATTGCGGCTGTGATGACCTTGATGGTCTTGGGCCTGTTTTATTGGATTGCGTGATGCGTTTTAAGTGTTTCGACCCTTTGCAAAAATAGGGCGGGCACGCCGGAATTATCCGGATTGAAATAAAATAAATACCATACGGGGTAAACAATTATGAATGAAATCGAGATTAACGTGGAGCCGCGTTATATGGCCGGTCAGAGCGACGTCTATCGCGACCGCTATGCCTTCAATTATCTGATTACCATCTGCAACCGCAGTGATGAAATCATTACTTTGCGTCAGCGTTTTTGGGAAATTACCGACGGACACGGTGAGACAGAGCAGGTCGGTCATGCTGGCTTGATTGAAGAGCAACCTGTTTTGTACCCGGGCGAAGCCTATGAGTACCACAGCGGTTCGCAAATCAGCACGCCTTGGGGCAGCATCGAAGGTGCGTATGAATTTGAAGACAGTATCGGCAAACGTTTCGTTATCGGGGTGCCGAAGCTTGAATTCAAAGCAGGCTTTACTTTGCAATAGGCCGTCTGAAAAATAGAAAACCGGAACATGCTAAATGTTCCGGTTTTCTATTTTTCAGACGGCCTTATTCAGTCTTTGCAAGGCTGTACCAATACCCACGGCACCACGACAACCGCCCACATTTCCTGAGACCTTTGCAAAATTCCCCAAAATCCCCTAAATTCCCACCAAGACATTTAGGGGATTTTCCATGAGCACCTTCTTCCAGTAAACCGCCCAAGCCATGATTGCCAAACACATCGACCGCTTCCCGCTATTGAAGTTGGATCAGGTGATTGATTGGCAGCCGATCGAGCAGTACCTGAATCGTCAAGGAACCCGTTACGTCCGAGACCACCGCGGCCGTCCCGCCTATCCCCTGTTGTCCATGTTCAAAGCCGTCCTGCCCGGACAATGGCACAGCCTCTCCGATCCCGAACTCGAACACAGCCTCATCACCCGCATCGATTTCAACCTGTTTTGCCGTTTTGACGAACTGAGCATCCCCGATTACAGCACCTTATGCCGCTACCGCAACCGGCGGCGCAAGACAACACCCTGTCCGAACTGCTGGAACTGATTAACCACCAACTGACCGAAAAAAACCTAAAAATAGAGAAAGCATCCGCCGCCGTCATTGACGTCACCATTATTCAGACCGCCGGCAGCAAACAGCGTCAGGCCATAGAAGTCGATGAGGAAGGACAAGTCAGCGGCCAAACCACACCGAGCAAAGACAAAGATGCCCGCCGGACAAAGAAAAACGGCTTATACAGACTCGGTTACAAATAACATACCCGTACCGATGAGGAAGGCTATATCGAGAAACTGCACATTACCCCCGCCAATACCCATGAGTGCAACCACCTGTCGCCTTTGTTGGAGGGCATTGCCGAAGGTACGACCGTCTATGCCGACAAAGGCTGCGACAGTAAGGAAAACCGGCAACATCTGGAAGAACATCGGCTGCAGGACGGCATTATGCGCAAAGCACACCGCAACCGTCCGCTGACGGAAAATCAAACGAAGCGTAACCGATATTTGTCGAAAACCCGTTATGTGGTCGAACAAAGCTTCGGGACGCTGCACCGTAAATTTCGCTATGCCCGGGCAGCCTATTTCGGGCTGATTAAAGTGAGTGCGCAAAGCCATCTGAAGGCGATGTGACGGAAACAACCGAAAACCTGTGTTTGGGTTTTGGCTGTTGGGGGAAAGACTTTTTTGCAAAGGTCTCTTCCTGCTTATCCGCTAAAAATGTGCGCGCCATATCATCGCTGATGGCACCGAATTTGCCTTGTTCCATCCATTGTTTCAATGGTGCGGCTTCATCTTCGGCAACATGGCGGGCGACGGCAATCAAATCCAAATCAGGCGCAACATAGATGGCGGCACCGCGTGCGAAGTGGGGTTGCAGCTCTTCCCATGAAATGCGGGCTGTTTCGGTATTGAGTTTTTCGTTTAAGAGTGGAATAGACATAGGACAATCATCAAATAAAAAATGGATTGTAACCGATATTCGGCCTTTTGCCCGATGCCGTCTGAAAACGAAAGAAATTTACAGGGTTAACGTTATACAGTATCATTTTAATGTTTTAATTTTCTTTCAGACGGCCTGTTGTCCGTATTTGGGCAAGGGCGGTTTTAGGCTTATGAATTCTGTATTGTTGACCGGATTGCTGCAAAGGCTGCTGATTGCGCTTGTCGCATTAGCGGCGTTGTGGGCTGTATATTTTTGGGCGGTATCGCCATGAGTATCGTGGTGGAGAATCTGACGGTCAGCTATCAGCGCAGGCCGGTGGTGCACCATGTCGATATGGTGTTTGAAGATGGCAAGATGTGGACGATTTTCGGGCCGAACGGCGCGGGCAAATCGACTTTGCTCAAAGCCATTATGGGTTTGCAGAAGACGGACACGGGCAGCGTGCGCTATGAAAATATGGCGCGCAAGGATATTGCCTATCTGCCGCAGCAGTCGGATATTGACCGCAGCCAGCCGATGACAGTGTTTGAACTGGCGGCGATGGGGCTGTGGTATGAAATCGGATTTTTCGGACGCGTGAACGCGGAGCAGAAAAAGCGCGTAATGGCGGCTTTGGAACGCGTGGAAATGCAGGATTTTGCCACGCGCCAAATCGCGCACTTGTCCAATGGCCAGTTCCAACGTGTGTTATTCGCGCGGATGCTGGTGCAGGATGCCAAATTTTTGTTGCTAGACGAACCGTTTAACGCGGTGGATGCGCGGACGACTTATGCACTGTTGGAAGTTTTGCGCCAGTGCCATCAGGACGGTCAGGCTGTGATTGCCGTGTTGCATGATTACGAGCAGGTGAGGGCATATTTTGCCAACACGCTGCTTTTGGCGCGTGAAAAAGTGACTGCCGGTGCGACGGAAAATGTGTTGACTGATGAATTTTTGGCACAGGCAAACCGAATGATGCAGAAACAGGAAGCGGCCGATTGGTGCGCGGTTTAATGGATAAGGCCGTCTGAAAGTAAGTGTTTTTCAGACGGCCTAAGGCTTTCAGAGATTAATAAAAAAGCGATAAAACATGGATTTATATGATTTGGTCGTCGCGCCGTTCGTCGAATTTGACTTTATGCGCTATGCCTTGGCATCGATTTTCTGCCTGGCATTGAGCGCGGCGCCTGTCGGTGTGTTTTTGGTGATGCGCCGCATGAGTTTGGTGGGTGATGCCTTGAGCCATGCGGTTTTGCCCGGTGCGGCCATTGGCTATATGTTTGCCGGTTTGAGTTTGCCTGCGATGAGTGTCGGCGGTTTTGCGGCCGGGTTGCTGATGGCTTTGTTGGCAGGTTTGGTCAGCCGGTTTACTTCATTGAAAGAAGATGCGAACTTTGCCGCATTTTATTTGAGCAGCCTTGCCATCGGCGTGGTTTTGGTCAGCAAAAACGGCAGCAGCGTCGATTTGCTGCATTTGCTGTTTGGTTCGGTGTTGGCAGTGGATATTCCGGCTTTGCAGCTGATTGCCGTTTCTGCAAGTGTCACTATTTTGCTGATGGCGGTCATGTTCCGCCCGCTGGTGTTGGAAAGCATAGACCCTTTGTTCCTCAAGGCCGTCGGCGGCAAGGGCGGCTTTTGGCATGTGCTGTTTTTGGTGCTGGTCGTGATGAATCTGGTTGCCGGTTTTCAGGCATTGGGTACGCTGATGTCGGTCGGCTTGATGATGTTGCCGGCGATTACCGCCAGACTGTGGGCGAAAAGCATGGGTTGGCTGATGATTTTGTCTGTCGCATTGGCTTTGCTTTGCGGCTTGGCAGGACTGTTGTTTTCCTACCATATCGAAATCCCGTCCGGCCCTGCGATTATTTTATGCTGCGGCACGCTTTACCTGATTTCCGTTGTGTTTGGTTGGGAAGGCGGCATTTTGGCAAAATGGCTGCGCCGCAAGAAACACCGCACGGCATAATTTTTCAGACGGCCGCTTGAATAATCAGGCGGTCTGTCTTATGATGATGTTAATGTTACGTTATATCACTGGAGAGAATATGAAACATTGGAAACTCGGCATTGTTGCCGCATTATTGACCGGTGCCGCTTATGCCGCTCCTTTGCCTGTTGTGACCAGCTTCAGCATTTTGGGCGATGTGGCCAAACAGATTGGTGGCGACCGTGTGGCCGTTCAAAGCTTGGTGGGCGCAAATCAAGACAGCCATGCCTACCACATGACCAGTGGCGACATCAAAAAAATCCGCAGTGCCAAATTGGTATTGCTCAACGGCTTGGGCTTGGAAGCCGCCGATGTACAGCGCGCAGTCAAACAGAGCAAAGTTCCTTTTGCCGAAGCGACCAAAGGCATTCAGGCGTTGAAAGCAGAAGAGGGCGGCCATCATCATGACCACGATCACGAAGGCCATCATCACGATCATGGCGAGTTTGACCCGCATGTTTGGACCGACCCCGTTCTGATGGGTACTTATGCGCAAAACGTTGCCAATGCTTTGATTCAAGCCGATCCTGAAGGTAAAACTTACTATCAGCAACGTTTGGGCAACTATCAAATGCAGCTGAAAAAACTGCACAGCGATGTACAGGCTGCCTTTAATGCCGTGCCTGCCGCCAAGCGTAAAGTCTTGACCGGACACGATGCGTTCTCTTACATGGGTAAACGCTACAATATTGAATTTATCGCCCCACAAGGCGTGAGCAGTGAGGCCGAGCCGTCTGCCAAACAAGTGGCTTCCATCATCCGCCAAATCAAACGCGAGGGCATTAAGGCCGTCTTTACTGAAAACATCAAAGACACGCGTATGATTGACCGTATTGCCAAAGAAACCGGCGTCAATGTCAGCGGACGTTTGTATTCTGATGCATTGGGTGGCGCACCGGCCAACAGCTACATCGGTATGTACCGCTACAATGTCAAAGTTTTGACCGATGCCATGAAAAAATAAAGCGGCTTAAGGATAAAGGCCGTCTGAAACCTTAAAAACAAGGTTTCAGACGGCCTTTTATATGCTTATTTTTAAAATAAACCGTCAAATTTAAAATATAAAAATAAAATTTGTGCTATTAAAAGTTTAATTATCAAAAATTCATGCTAATTTGCTTGGTAAGTACGCACCATCCGTGCGAATTGCTTATCGGCTGTCCGTCAGCCACTCACGGCTTGACTTCACCCTGTTACAATTCGGCATCTTCACGTTTCTTAATATTACATCATGAGCAACCATTCGTCTTGGTCATCCAAAATCGGCTTTGTGCTTGCTGCGGCAGGCTCGGCCATCGGTTTGGGTGCAATTTGGAAATTCCCTTATACGGCCGGTACAAACGGTGGCGCTGTATTTTTTCTTTTGTTTTTGATTTTTACGATTTTGGTAGCCTTGCCGGTTCAACTGGCCGAGTTTTACATCGGCCGTACGGGCGGTAAAAACGCCATCGATTCTTTCAAAGCATTGCGTCCGGGTTCGCAGTGGCCGTGGGTCGGCCGCATGGGTGTGGCCGCGTGTTTTATTTTGCTGTCGTTTTACAGCGTGGTCGGCGGCTGGGTGTTGAACTACGTTGTGCACAGCTTTACCGGCGAAATTCATGCCGGTGCGGATTTTGAAGCCTTGTTCGGCAACACGATTTCTTCACCGTTTGGCTCGCTGTTTTACCAAGGCTTGTTCATGCTGATTACCATTTGGGTGGTTAAAGGCGGCATTTCAAACGGCATTGAAAAGGCAAACCGCGTGTTGATGCCGGGTTTGTTTATCCTCTTTATCGCACTGGCCGTTCGTTCGCTGACCTTGCCCGGCGCAATGGAGGGCGTGGCATTCTTGTTGAAACCGGATTGGTCGTATTTGAAACCGGGCACGATGCTGACTGCTTTGGGTCAGGCATTTTTTGCCTTGAGTATCGGCGTGTCTGCGATGATTACCTATGCCTCGTATTTGGGTAAGGATCAGGATATGTTCCGCTCCGGCCATATGATTATGTGGATGAACCTGTTTGTGTCGCTGCTGGCCGGTTTGGTGATTTTCCCTGCGGTATTTGCCTTCGGTTTTGAACCCGGTCAAGGCCCTGGTTTGATTTTTATTGTGTTGCCTGCGGTATTCATGAAAATGCCGATGGGTACATATTTGTTTGCCGTGTTTATGCTGTTGGTTGTCTTTGCGACGCTGACTTCCGCATTTTCCATGCTGGAAACCGTTATCGCAGCAACCATCCGTCAAGACGAGAAAAAGCGCAGCAGTCACGCTTGGGTAACCGGTATTGCGATTTTCATAGTCGGTATTCCTTCGGCGCTGTCATTTGGCGTTTGGAGCGAGTTTAAAATTTTCGGCAAAACCATTTTTGACTTGTGGGACTTCATTATTTCCGCCGTTATCATGCCGATTGGCGCATTGAGCGTTGCCGTGTTTACGTCATGGGTTCAGGACAAACAGTCCGTCCTGCGCGATGCGGGCATGGGCAGTACCATTCCGAAACAGTTGCTTTACCTGTGGCTGGGTGTGCTTCGCTATCTTGCGCCGATTGCGATTATTGTGGTGTTCATCAACTCTTTGGGTTTGATTTAATCCGATAGAGAGCAAACAGTCCGGCGTTGCATTGTTTCGCCGGACTGTTTGTTTAAAAACATCATTAAAAATATTAAGGCCGTCTGAAAATTTTTCAGACGGCCTTTTTATATATGCGCGAGGCTGATTAGAACTTCGCTTGCAGTCTCAGCCATGCAGTACGGCCGGGTTCGTTCACGCGCATGGTTTGTGTACCGGCAGACGGGTCGCCGCCGCGGCTGACGAATTCAGCATAGGTTTTGTTGAACACGTTGTCCACGCCGCCTTGCAATGTGGCGTATTTGCTGAATTTCCAACCGGCGTTAAGCGAGAGTACGCCAAAGCCCGAAGAAGCGCCGATGTCTTGACCGACGATATTGCCTTGGCCTTTGCTGTAACGGTTTTGTTTGGCTACGACGCGCCATAATGCGCCCGCGCTGAATTTGCCGTTGTCAAAGGCGAGGGTGTTGTTCCACTCGAGTGGCGGAGTTTGTGCCAAAGGTTTGCCGTCGGTACGGTTTTTGCCGTGGGTGTAGGCGAGGCTGGTGCCGACTTCCCAGTTAGGCGCAAATGTCCATTTGACTTCGGCTTCGCCGCCAAAGCGAGAAGCGTTGATGTTGCGCACGCCGAAATTCATGCCTTGGCGCTCCATCATGATGAAGTCTTTGATGTCGCTGCCGAATACGGATACAGACGCGTGGAGGTTAGGACGTTTCCAGATTACACCAGCATCGATTTGGCGGTTTTGCTCTGCGCGGATGGCTTTGTTTTCAGAGTGCAGGCGTTCCCAGTAGTCAGGTGCGCGTTCGGCAATACCGAAGCCGGCATAGTATTTCAGGCCGTTGTCCGTATTTCTTTCCCAGCGCAGGAATCCTGAGTTCAAATTGAATTTTTGATGTTTCAAAACGGGGTTGGTCACGCGTGCGGTATCGTAATGCGCTTTGACTTGGTCATGGCGCAAACCTGCTACCCAGCGTTGATTGTCGGTTTGCTGCCAAGAGGCTTCGGTGAAAATACCCCATTGTTTGAAACTTTGGTTGGGCATGTAAGGCTTGTGGCTGTAGCCGTCGCCACCACGCTCCATGCGTGCGACGTGGACGTCGTCCAGATAATCCAAACCGGTTTGCAGGTTGAGCTTGTCCCAGTCGAAAGTGGCTTTCAGACGGCCTGTATCGGTATTGCGTTTAGGGTTGTTGGCATTTTTAATCTGCATGCCGGCAGGATCGTAGATGGTACGCAGGCTGTATGTGTCCATCACGTGGTCGATTTCGCTTTTACCATAGCGCAGTTCCAACTCGCTGAACCATGGGGTAAGGTTGCGTTGGGTAAAGCGGATGTTCCACGCATCACGGTCGAATTTGCTGCCGTCCATCATGCGGTCGGCGTAGGCAACCTTGGCCCTGCTGCGCTCGTATGTGCCGGCAATGGTGGTATTTTCTGTCGGGGTAACACCCAGTTGCAACATTTGGCTGTCGCGTTTGAAGTTGGAGTGAATGCGGTTGCCGTCGCCGTCTTTGTAATCGTCGGCTTCGTTATGGGAGATATTGGTACGGACGTAGCCGTATTTTCCGCCGAACTCGGCTTCCAGCGAGCCGTCAAGGCGGTCGTTGCTGCCTGCTGTCAGAGTGGCGTTAATGTTATAAGGTTTTTCAGTGAAATCAGGATCTTTACGGATAAACTGTACCGAGCCGCTGACCAAGCCCATGCCTTGGGTGACGGTTTGCGGGCCTTTGGTGACCACGACTTGATCAAATGAGTTTGGGTGAATATAGGCAGTCGGTGGGTCCATACGCATACCGCAACCGCCATAAATAAACTGGTCGTCGGCATTGACGGAGAGGCGCGAGCCGCCCAAACCACGGAATAATGGATCGCCCGAGCTGCCGCCTTTGCGGATGATGCTCATATTAGGCACGGATTGCAAAAGGTCTGCCCCGTCACCGGCAGGGAGGGGTTGCAAAGCAGCTTTGGGGTTGAAAGTAACGCGGTTGGCTTTTTGTTGTTGTGTGCCGGTGACGGTGACAGGGGAAAGGGTAACTGTTTCTTCAGGTACAGGGTCAGTGTCTGCCCATGCTTGGGATACGGCTAAGACGATAGGCAAGATAAGTAATGGTGGGTATTTCATGTAGTTTCTCTCTATTATTAAGTGTCATATTGAGTAATGCTTAAGTAGTATATATAAAGTTTAGTAAAATTAAAACATACTGTTTTTAACTTATATCAATATTTATCATTTTATTTGCATGTTTTGCTGGTTCGTGATTTGGTTATACCAGTAATGGTAAAATTTGATTCTTCTTAAGCAGTTCATAAAAAATACCAATATGGTTTTAAACTTGATTATTGGGAATTTCATTAATTTAATTATTTAACTGAAAGCAAGAAGATATTTGGTATAGAAAGCGTCATTTGCTTATGATTTTCTATTGATGTTGCGATTTGATAACATTTCTTGACGAAAAAATAGGGGATTGATTAGAATGGGCGGCCAATTGGTCAATCCAATTTATGGCCGTCTGAATAAAACTGTCCTTCAATCATCAGGAATACAACATGACGAAATTGGTTCGTCCGCAAAAAATCAGCGATCAGGTTTTAGCCGTTTTGGAAGAACGTATCGCTACCGGCATTTATGAAGAAGGCAGTAAATTGCCTCCCGAACGTACGCTTGCGGAAGAATTCGGCGTATCACGTCCGTCGGTCAGGGTGGCATTGAATATCTTGATTGCGAAGCAGGTTTTGGAAGCGCGGCAGGGCGATGGCTATTATGTTTCCGTCAAGCCGCAACAGGATTTTTTACAAAGCTGGCAGGAGTTGCTCGGCAAACATACCAATTGGGAAACAGACGTATTCGATTTTAGCTGTCATGTTGAAGGCTGTATGGCGGCGCTGGCTGCCGAAAGACGGACTGACGCCGATTTGAAACGCATTGACTTTTGGAGGCAGAAGTTTGAAACGGCTTGTGAAAGCGGAAATTTGGAGCATCAGGCCGAAGCAGACGTCAGCTTCCATCAAACCATTGCCGATGCTGCACACAATATCCTATTCAGCCACCTTTCCAGCAGCCTGCTCAAAATGCTTTATCAGCAAACACGCAGCGGCATTATCTATATCCATCAAACCGAAGACCCGCGCCCGACATTGATTGCCCAGCACCGCGCTATTTTTGAAGCCGTTGCCCAGGCCAAACCGGCAGAGGCTGCTGAAGCGGCCAAGCTGCATTTGAATTATGTCGCCCACCGCATTTTGCAGGACAGGGAATATCAAAGCCGCAGCGAGCATGCGGATGTATTGGCACAAAATGATTTGAAACGGGTAGATTGGTAGCGTTTAAAAATAATCAGGCCGTCTGAATTTTTCAGACGGCCTGATTTTGCAAATAAGGACTTTTAGTGCCACAATCTTCATCAATTCTGTCTGAAAACAAAGGAAGCACCATGTACCGTCATGTCGAGTATTATCCGGGCGACCCGATTTTGAGTTTGGTTGAAACCTTCAAACGCGACGAGCGTCCTGAAAAAGTCAATTTGAGCATAGGCATTTATTTTGATGACGAAGGCAAAATGCCGGTTTTGGAATCTGTCCGCCGAGCAGAAGCAGAGCGTGCGGCCGTACCGCGACCATCGCCTTATCTGCCGATGGAAGGTTTGGACACTTATCGAAGCGCGGTTCAGCGTTTGTTGTTTGGCAAGGATAATCTGGCATTGGCAGAAGGGCGTGTTGCAACCGTACAGACTTTAGGCGGCTCGGGGGCATTGAAAGTCGGTGCCGACTTTTTGCACCGTTGGTTCCCTGATGCAAAAGCCTATGTCAGCGATCCGACGTGGGACAACCATAAAGGCATTTTTGAAGGCGCAGGTTTTGAAGTGGGGACGTATCCTTATTACAACCCTGAAACCGTCGGCGTGAAATTTGAAGAAATGACTGCGTTTTTCAAAACATTGTCGGAAAACAGCGTCTTGATCTTGCACCCATGCTGTCAAAACCCGACCGGCGTAGATATGTCGCAAGCACAATGGGATGAAGTGTTGGACATCATCAAAACGCACAAGCTGATTCCATTTATGGATATTGCCTATCAAGGTTTCGGCGAGGATTTGGACAGCGATGCCTATGCAATCCGTAAAGCCGTCGAAATGGGTCTGCCTTTGTTTGTCAGCAACTCTTTCTCGAAAAACCTGTCGCTGTACGGAGAGCGCGTCGGCGGTTTGAGCGTAGTGTGTCCCAATAAGGAAGAAGCAGAGCTGGTGTTCGGACAGTTAAAATTTACCGTCCGCCGCATTTATTCCAGCCCTGCCGCGCATGGTGCATATATTGCGTCTGATGTGATGAACAGCGATGATTTGCGCGCTTTGTGGGAGAACGAGGTTTACGCCATGCGCGACCGTATCCGTGCCATGCGTCAGAAGCTTTATGATGTTTTGACGGCCAAAATCCCCAATCGCGATTTCAGCTATTTCATCAAACAGCGCGGCATGTTCAGCTATACAGGCCTGACCGTAGAGCAGGTACGCCGCCTGCGTGACGAGTTTGCCGTTTATTTGCTTGATTCGGGCAGGATGTGTGTGGCCGGTTTGAATGCATCAAATATCGATTATGTGGCCGAGGCATTTGCCAAAGTGTTGCAATAGCCGTTCAATCTGAAATTGAATGTAGTTTTATTTGAAGTAAATCAAAAGGCCGTCTGAAAAATTTTCATCTTTCAGACGGCCTATTTATAATTGGCGCACCCAACAGGGATCGAACCTGTGACCTCCAGCTTCGGAAACTGACACTCTTCCAACTGAGCTATGGGTGCGGAAGCCGTAAGGTTAACGCATATTGGCTTTATTGGCAAAGTTTATCTTGAAAGTGTCTGAAAGTGGCATTGGCGGTCACTTTTTTGCATGGCTGGAATAATCAATTAACTACAAAGGCTTATGGATTATAGACGGCCTTTTTGAGGATTTTTGCGTATCTTTTTCTCAAGATGGATTGGAAAGCCTTTGCGAATTCAGTATAATCCAGCAAAATATTGTTAATTGCGTTTAACACATAAACTATAACTTACAGCACAACCTAACCTAACGGCGAGGCCTACCAAATGAAACAACTCCGCGACCACAAAGCCCAAGGCTCTGCATTGTTCACCCTTGTGAGCGGTATCGTTATTGTTATTGCAGTGATTTTCTTCCTGATCAAATTGGCAGGAAGCGGTTCATTCGGCGATGTTAACGAAACAACCGAAGCTGCGACTCAAACCCGTATCCAGCCAGTCGGCCAACTCAAACTGGGCGACGGCATCCCTGTCGGCGAACGTCAAGGCGACCAGATTTTCAACAAAATCTGTATCCAATGTCACGCGGCGGACAGCATTGTTCCTAATGCGCCTAAATTTGAAAACAAAGGCGATTGGGCTCCTCGTATCGCCCAAGGTTTTGACACCTTGTTCCAACACGCTTTGAACGGTTTCAACGCAATGCCTGCCAAAGGCGGTGCGGCTGATTTGACCGATCAAGAATTGAAACGCGTGATTACTTATATGGCCAACAAAGCCGGCGGTACTTTCCCTGATCCTGATGCTGCGGCTCCTGCCGATGCCGCTGCTTCCGGCGAAGCTGCTTCAGCTCCTGCTGCTGAGGGTGCGGCTCCTGCCGATGCTCCTAAAGCAGATGCTGCCAAAGCTGAAGACAAAGGCGCAGCTGCCGGCGGTGCAGACGGTAAAAAAGTTTACGAAGCCAGTTGCCAAGCATGTCACGGTGGTGCGGTTCCCGGTATTCCTCATGTAGGCAAAAAAGAAGACTGGGCTCCTCGTATCAAACAAGGTAAAGACACCCTGCACAAACATGCAATCGAAGGCTTTAACGCAATGCCTGCCAAAGGCGGTAACGGCAGCCTGAGCGACGATGAAGTGAAAGCTGCAGTTGATTACATGGCTAATCAATCTGGTGCTAAATTCTAAGATTTGACTTTGACTCTCGAATAGAAAGCGCATTCTGCATAGGATGCGCTTTTTTCGTGCAGGAAGGCCTGATCTTGCTATAATACGTAAGTAGTAGATTATGGTTTGTCTGAAAGATTCAGACGGCCTTCAAACACAATATTCTTTTAAAGAAGTTCAACCATATTCACATACGACAAAACAATCACGGAGTTATCTCATGGCAAAAAAATATTTCGGTACTGACGGTGTACGCGGCGAAGTCGGTCAATTCCCTATCAATCCTGATTTTGTCTTGAAATTGGGTTATGCGGCAGGTCAGGTTTTGGTACAGCACGAAGGTGAAATTAAACCGACCGTTTTAATCGGTAAAGACACGCGTATTTCAGGCTATATGCTGGAGGCCGCGCTGATTGCCGGCTTTACTGCCGCAGGTGTCAATGTTATTCAAACCGGCCCTCTGCCGACCCCGGGTGTAGCGTATCTGACCCGCGCTTTGCGTTTGTCTGCCGGTGTGATGATTTCTGCTTCCCATAACGTTTATTCCGACAACGGCATTAAATTCTTTGCAGAAGGCGGTGTGAAGTTGAGCGATGAAATCGAGTTGGAAATCGAAGCCAAAATCGATGAAGAAATGAAAGCCCAGCCGTCTAGCCGTTTGGGCCGCGCGCGCCGGATTAATGGTGCGGATGACCGCTATATCGAGTTCTGTAAATCCACTTTCCCAAGCCATTTGGACTTGCGCGGTCTGAAATTGGTGGTCGATACCGCCAATGGTGCAGGCTATGCAGTTGCGCCTAAAGTATTCCACGAATTGGGTGCGCAAGTGGTCAGTATCGGTGATGAGCCAAACGGCTACAACATCAATGAGAAATGTGGTGCAACCCATCCGAAAGCTTTGCAAGCGGCTGTGTTGCAAAATGAAGCCGATTACGGCATTGCCTTGGATGGCGATGGCGACCGATTGATGATGGTTGACCGCAATGGCAAAGTGTATGACGGCGACAGCCTGATTTATGTGATTGCCAAAGCACGCGCGCACGAAGGCGTGGAAATCGGCGGCGTGGTGGGTACAGTGATGACCAATATGGCGATGGAAATTGCTTTGAAAGAGCAGGGCGTTGATTTCTGTCGCGCCAAAGTGGGCGACCGCTATGTGTTGGAACAGCTCCACCAACGCGGTTGGCTGATTGGCGGAGAAGCCAGCGGTCATATTTTGTGTATGGACAAACACAATACCGGCGACGGCATCATTTCCGCGCTGCAAGTTTTGGCGGCATTGCAAACCTTGAATCAAGACCTTGCCACAGTTTGCGCCGATTGGCAGCCTTATCCACAAACCATGATTAACGTCCGTATTAAAAAAGGCCAAAACTGGCAGGACGCTTCCAAAGAGGCTTTGGCTGAAGTGGAAAAAGAACTCGAAGACAAAGGCCGCGTGGTCTTGCGTGCATCCGGTACCGAGCCTGTCGTGCGTGTGATGGTGGAAGCCAAGCAGGCAGACTGGGCGAAAAAAGGCGCAGAAAAAATTGCCGCTGCCATTCAAGGTCAAAAGTAACAGTGTGTTTGATTTTTAATTGAACTAAATAAAAGGCCGTCTGTTGTTCAGACGGCCTTTGTATTTCATCAGAAGCTTAGTTGCTCAAAATATCAACGCCTTTAGGAGGCGTGAATTTGAACATACCGCTGGAAAGGTTAGGCTTGGTGTTCAAACTGCTGAAGCTGATGCTGGTTTGGTTGCCGAAGCTGTCTTTCAACTGCATGGCGGCGAGGTTGTCGCCTTTGAAGCCGATGCGGATGTATTGATAGCCGGCGTTGTTTTTCTTAGGCGTAGCCAAAACGTAGTCGATACCGTTGGCAGAACCGTCTTCTTTCAGCGTGTAGCTGCTGTCCAATGCCGTTTTATTAGAGAGGATGGCGGCAGGGCTGTCGCCGATGGTTTGGTCTTGTGAGGATTTGGTTACTTGCGCCAAATCTACGTCATAGAGCCAAATGGTTTTGCCGTCGCCAACGATGGTTTGTTTGTAGGGTTTGGTGTATTCCCATTTGAACAAGCCCGGGCGCAGGATTTTGAATGTACCGTGTGTGGTTTGGGTTTTCTTTTTGCTGTGAACGGTTTGGCTGAAGTTGCCGCTGATACCGTCGGCGTCATTATTGAATTTTTTCAGGGCGTCCACTGCGCCGGCTTGTGCAAAGCCGATGGCTGAAGAAAGCAGCGTGGCAGCGGTCAGGGTGAACAGTCGGGTAGTTTTCATGTTTTGGTTCCTTGTTCGGAGAGATGGGTTCAGTATAGACGTTATGGTGTAACAGGCAAGGGGCTGAATGGAGGGTTTAATTTGTGTAAATATGAAAAATCCAATCAAGTGACTGAAATAATTTCATTTCTTCAGACGGCCTGCATTTGGTTTTGACGTTTTTTTAATGAAACGAGCAAGGGTTTGGTGTGGTATTTAATGTCATTTTACGGAAAGCATGAAATTATAGTCTTTCTGTTTGCTTTTTAAAACGGTTATAATATTTATCTTTTTAAAACAATGGTTTTGTATGTATCTGAATCCTTATCCTTTATTGGAACAGGCTTTGCTGTCGGACAATCCGGATGAAAAGGGAAGATTGACGCAGGCCTTGTTTGCGCAGTTGGGCGAGGCGGAAGGTTTGACGGTTGATGAGTCGAAACCTGTGGATTGCCGTTTTGCCGGACATCCGTTGCGTCCGCGTTTGGTTGCGCCATCAGAAGTCACGCCGCGCAAGATGAATACGGTCGAAGGATATGCGGCTATGTTGCACGCGATTGCGCACATTGAATTTAATGCGATTAATCTGGCTTTGGATGCGGCGTATCGTTTTCGCAATATGCCGTTTCAGTTTGTACGCGATTGGGTAAGGGTAGCGAAAGAAGAAGTGTTTCACTTCTGCTTGATGCGTGGCCGTCTGAACAGCTTGGGCTACGATTACGGCGATTTTGAAGCGCACGGGCATTTGTGGGATATGGCGTATAAAACCGCTTACGATCCCTTGTTGCGCATGGCTTTGGTGCCACGGGTATTGGAAGCGCGCGGTTTGGATGTTACGCCGGGTATTCGTGCAAAAGTGGCGCAGCGTGGCGATGTAGAAACCTGCGATGTGTTGGATATTATTTATCGCGATGAGGTGGGACACGTCGCCATCGGCAATCATTGGTATCAGCATCTTTGCCGTGAGCGCGGTTTGGAACCGGTTTCCCTGTTCCGCAGCCTGATTGCGCGTTACGATATGTTTATCTTCCGCGGCTACGTCAATATCGAAGCACGGGAACGTGCAGGATTCAGCCGTTTCGAGCTGGATATGTTGGAAGATTTTGAGAAAAGTTTGAAACAGGATAAAAAGGCCGTCTGAAACGGTAAAATCATCATGGCACATCATCACGATCATTCGCACGCGCATACGCATACCGCCAATAAGCAGGTATTGCGTATTTCCTTTTTCGTCATTGCCGGATTTATGCTGGTTGAGGCGGTCGGCGGCTGGCTGACCAACTCTTTGGCCCTGCTTTCCGATGCGGGGCATATGTTCAGCGATGCGTTTTCGCTGGGCGTGGCATTGTGGGCATTCAAACTTGGCGAGAAACAGACCACGCTGCAAAAAACATTTGGCTATAAGCGTTTTGAAATTTTGACGGCGATGTTTAATGGATTGTCGCTGGTGTTGATTGCGGCGATGATTTTTTATGAAGCAGTCAAACGATTGTTTTATCCGCCGGAAATTTTGACGGGCGGCATGTTGGTGGTCAGTATCATCGGTTTGTTGGTTAATATCGGCGTGGCCGTTTATATGTTGAAAAATGGCGACACTGAAGAAAACGTCAATATGCGCGGCGCGTATCTTCATGTAATCAGCGATTTGTTCGGCTCGATAGGGGCGATTGTCGCAGCGGTACTGATGATGGCGTATGGCTGGCAATGGGCGGATACGGTTGCCAGCGTGCTGGTAGCGGCTTTGGTAGGGCGCAGCGGCTGGAAGCTGTTTAAACAGACTTTGCACATTTTGATGGAAGGCGCGCCGGAAAACATCCATACCGATGAGTTGCTCAGCGTTATCCGCAATACGGAGGGCGTAAAATCTGTTCACGACT
This sequence comes from Neisseria sp. 27098_8_139, assembly GCF_041433195.1. Lineage (NCBI taxonomy): Bacteria > Pseudomonadati > Pseudomonadota > Betaproteobacteria > Neisseriales > Neisseriaceae > Neisseria > Neisseria sp. 27098_8_139. Next base: position 14,460 of record NZ_JAPWBA010000016.1, on the reverse strand, counting down.
TGCATGTTTGGACGATTACCAGCAATATCCACGTTTTGTCCTGCCATATTGTTGTCGATGGCAGTATGACGGTTGCAGAGTCCGAACAAATCGTCTATCGCATCGAACATGAATTGGCGCATCACAACATCGGGCATTGTACGATTCAGATTGAAAGCGAACAGCATCCGCATAAAGATGAAGTTTTGTGTTCGCAAGAAATGCACGAACATCATCACCATTAACCATATTCAGGCCGTCTGAAACTTGTTGGATTGTTCAGACGGCCTTCTAAAATCATCAAAGGAACACTTATGACCCAAGCCGTATTATTCGACCTTGACGGCACGCTTGCCGATACTGCACTTGATTTGGGTGGCGCGCTCAACACGGTATTGCGCCGACACGGTTTGCCAGAAAAAAGCATGGATGAAATCCGTCCGCAGGCCAGCCACGGTGCAAGCGGTTTGCTCAAGCTTGGTGCAGGCATTACGCCCGACCATCCGGATTATATGCAATGGCGCAAAGAGTTTTTGGATGAATACAGCCGCTGCTATGCTGACCAAACCATCTTGTTCGACGGCGTAAACGAAATGCTGGAAGCCTTAGTTCAACGCGGTATCCAATGGGGCATTATCACCAACAAGCCTATGCGCTTTACCGATGTCCTCGTGCCTAAGCTCGGGTTTACCGTGCCTCCTGCCGTGATTGTTAGTGGCGATACTTGCGATGAACCCAAGCCCAGCGTGAAGCCTATGTTTTATGCGTGCGAACAGATTGGCGTTGAGGCGCAGCGATGTTTTTATGTCGGCGATGCAGAGCGCGATATGCAGGCAGGAAAAAATGCAGGCATGACGACCGTGCTGGCCGATTGGGGCTATATTTCCGCCGAAGACCAAACCGAAAACTGGCTTGCCGATTTCCGTATTGCCACGCCTTTGGATTTGTTGGCAATCTTGCGTTAAAACCCCGTAATAATCCGTTTTCAGACGGCCTGAAACGGCGTAAAATCGTATTAAGTTTGTATTTTTTCAACCGTTTTACTACTTGTAAAGAGAAAAATCATGTTCTTCAAGCATATCGAAGCTGCTCCTGCTGATCCGATTTTAGGTTTGGGCGAGGCGTTTAAAGCCGAAACCCGTCCAGAGAAAGTCAACCTCGGTATCGGCGTGTACAAAGACGCATCCGGTGCGACGCCTATTGTCAAAGCCGTCAAAGAGGCTGAAAAACGCCTGTTGGAAAGCGAAACAACCAAAAACTACCTGACCATCGACGGTGTTGCCGACTACAACGAGCAAACCCAAATTCTGCTGTTTGGCAAAGACCACGAAATCATTGCCAGCCGTCGTGCCAAAACAGCGCAAAGCCTTGGCGGTACAGGCGCATTGCGTATTGCGGCCGAGTTTGCCAAACGTCAGTTGAATGCGCAAACCATCTGGATTTCCAATCCGACTTGGCCAAACCACAATGCCATCGCCAAAGCGGTCGGTATCCAAGACAAACCGTATCGCTACTATGATGCCGCCAAACACGGTTTGGATTGGGACGGTATGATTGAAGACTTGAGCCAAGCGCAAAAAGGCGATATCGTCCTGCTGCACGGCTGCTGCCACAACCCTACCGGCATCGACCCTACGCACGAACAATGGGAAACTTTGGCAAAACTTTCTGCCGAAAAAGGCTGGTTGCCATTGTTTGACTTTGCCTACCAAGGCTTCGGCAATGGTTTGGAAGAAGACGCCTACGGCTTGCGCGTGTTCTTGAAACACAATACAGAATTGCTGATTGCCAGCTCTTATTCCAAAAACTTCGGTATGTACAACGAGCGCGTCGGCGCGTTCACTTTGGTGGCTGAAGATGAAGAAACTGCAGCCCGCGCCCACAGCCAAGTCAAAACCATCATCCGTACCTTGTATTCCAACCCTGCTTCACACGGTGCGAACACCATTGCGCTGGTGTTGAAAAATGATGATTTGAAAGCACAGTGGATTGCCGAACTTGATGAAATGCGCGGCCGCATCAAAGCCATGCGCCAAAAATTTGTCGAGTTGCTCAAAGCCAAAGGCGCAGCTCAAGACTTTGATTTCATTATCGAACAAAACGGTATGTTCTCTTTCAGTGGTCTGACTCCCGAACAAGTTGACCGTTTGAAAAACGAGTTTGCCATTTATGCCGTTCGCTCCGGCCGCATTAATGTTGCAGGCATTACCGATGACAACATCGACTACCTGTGCGAAAGCATTGTGAAAGTTTTGTAATTGTCGAATTAAAGGCAAAGGCCGTCTGAATCATTCAGACGGCCTTTATTTTTGACTGTGGTGGCTTATCCGGCAACTGCGCTCATTCCCCAATAAATCATGGCATAGCGCAGCAGTTTGCCTGCAATCAGAATGATGGCGCAATGCAAAGCATTGAGCCTGATCCAGCCTGCAGCAAGGGGGAGGGCATCGCCAATAATCGGCAGCCATGCAAACAACAGCGGCCAAATCCCCCATCTTTGTATACGCGCCAATACTTTTTCAGACGGCCTTTTCTTAGCCGGAAACATTCTGCCCATGTAATACGAAACCATACTGCCCAAGCCATTCGCCAAACCGGCACACAAACATCCGCCGAGGGCATGTTGCGGATATTGGTACACAAATGCGGCGTATGCCGCCTCGGATGTACCCGGAAGTAGTGTGGCCGAAGTGAAGGCAGAAGCAATCAGGGCAAGGTAAGCGTAAAGAAGGGGCATGTTTTGAGTTGCATCAAGTGATATTGTAAAAAAGAAACAGCAGGATTTAAAAGGAGATTATGCCTATATTTTTCAAAACATCAAAATATAAAACCAATATTATTAGTTGTTTTAAAATTAAACGGCTTAAAGGTGATGTAGTCAGATGTCGGAAAATAGTTTTCAAGGTGATGAAATATCAGTATGATACTATTGGCTGTTAATGAGTGTTAAGTTTAATGAACTGCTTTAAGCTCATTTTTGGCGAGTCTTAACAAAACGAAAGGCAAATTATGTCTGCGCATTCACAACAAAATCATACTCCTGCGCTGGTCGTCTTGACCACACTCTTCTTCATGATGGGTTTCATTACCTGCATGAACGATATTTTGATTCCGCATCTGAAAGATATTTTCGAGCTGACTTATGTTCAGGCGATGCTGATTCAGTTCTGCTTCTTTACCGCTTACGCAATTATGTCGATTCCTATGGGTTATTTTGTCGGCAAAATCGGCTATAAAAACGGTGTAATTGGCGGTTTCGTATTGACTGCCATCGGCTGTCTGTTGTTCTATCCTGCCGCCGGCAGCCATTCTTATCCTACTTTCTTGGGTGCGCTGTTTATTTTGGCTTCAGGTGTAACGCTGTTGCAAGTGGCGGGTAACCCTTATGTAACCCTGTTGTCTAAACCAGGTAAAGAATCTGCAACACTGACTTTGGTTCAGGCATTCAACTCTTTGGGTACGACCATTGCTCCGCAAATCGGCGCATTCCTGATTTTGGCTGATGCGACACAAACTGTCAGCAAAGCCGAGCAAATTTCTTCTGTTCAAATTCCATATTTAGGTTTGGCCGGGTTGCTGATTATTTTGGCTGTGTTCGTCAAAATGATTCGTCTGCCTGACGCCAACAAAATTGCTGAAGAAGAGAGCGAACATAACCATGATGGCAAACACAGCGTATGGCAATACCGTCATTTGGTTTTTGGTGCGGCCGGTATTTTCTGTTACGTTGGTGCAGAAGTATCTATCGGTTCTTTGTTGGTCAGCGTGTTGGGTTACCTGAAAAGTATGGACCACTCGTCTGCCGCAAAATATCTGTCGTTCTACTGGGGCGGCGCGATGGTTGGCCGCTTCTTAGGCTCTGCCATCATGGCAAAAATTGCGCCTAACCGCTATTTGGCATTCAATGCTACCGCTGCCGTTGCCCTGTTGGGTATTGCTATGTTGGCAGGTAAAGCCAGTGCTGATATTGCGATGTGGGCATTGTTGGCCATCGGCTTCTTCAATTCCATCATGTTCCCAACGATTTTCTCTTTGGCAACCAAAGGCCTGGGCCGATTCACCAGCAGCGCTTCCGGCGTATTGTGTACTGCGATTGTCGGCGGTGCGGTTGTGCCTGTGGTACAAGGTTGGGCAGCAGATACTTACGGTCTGATGATTTCTTTCGTTGTATCAGCGATTTGTTACGTATACATCGTCTTCTTTGCTATAAAAGGCTACAAAGCTGACGAATGATTCATCATGATAAAAGGCCGTCTGAAACCTTATGGGATTTCAGACGGCCTTTTTACTTTGTGGCATAATGATTTAAATGACAGGAGGAAAAAATGGCCAAAATCATTTTGCTGCATGGCTTACACATGCATTCATGGGTAATGAAACCGCTGGCGTATTTGCTGGAACAAGAAGGTTTTGAAGTTGCACTGTTCGATTATTACAGCGTTTTGCATTCGATGAACCGACATGTTGAAGATTTGGTGCGATGGATTGATGAGAACCATGCTGATGAAACGCTGCACTTTGTCGGCCATAGTTTGGGCGGGTTGGTCTTACGCAATTTTGCGGCGGCATATCCGGATAAAGTCAGCGGCCGTATCGTTACCATGGGTACGCCGCACCAAGGCAGCCGTGCCGCGCAACGTGTGTTCAATATGGGTTTGCAAAAACCGGTATTGGGAGGATCGTATAAAGGCGCATTGGACGGCAGTATGCCTGAATTGCCCGAGGGTGTTGAGTTGGGCAGTATTGCCGGTAATAAACCGTATGGACTGGGCCGTGTTTTAGGTTTGCATGGCGAACATGATGGTACGGTTTTGGTCAGCGAAACGCATTGTCCGAATATGCGCGATCATGTTGTTTTGCCTCTCAGCCATAGCGGTATGCTGTTTAACCGTAAAACGGTCGGGCAAGTGGTGGCATTTTTGCATGATAGATGTTTTAAAAAGCAATAAAATTCCATTTATTTTTATTTAAAAATATTTAATTTTAATAAGTTGATATATTTTAAAGAAAGTGTCGCAGTTTTACTGAAGCTGTTTTTATAAAATAACAGGCAGGCCGTCTGAAAATCGGGTTTCAGACGGCCTGTTATGCTAAAATCTGTTAACTACTTATTAAAAAGGCAAAGAACAATGTTTGCTTTCAAGTCCTTACTTAATATGCCGCGCTTTGAGGCTATCGCTGTGGCTTTCGCTTTGGTTGCGGCAATGGGTTATACGATTATTTCGCTTGAATGGCTGCCGCATATGTCGATTGTGACGGCGATTGTAGTCTTGCTGTTGTACGGTTTGATGCGCGGCTTGAAATATCAAGACATGCAAAACGGTATGATCGGTGCGGTCGGGCAGGGTATGGGCGCGATTTATCTGTTTTTCTTTATCGGCCTGATGGTCAGCGCGCTGATGATGAGCGGTGCGATTCCGACGCTGATGTATTACGGTTTCGGATTGATTTCGCCGACTTATTTTTATTTCTCGGCGTTTGCGCTCTGCTCGATCATCGGTATTTCCATCGGCAGTAGTTTGACGACTTGTGCGACTGTTGGCGTGGCATTTATGGGTATGGCGGCTGCGTTTCATGCCGATATGGCGATGACGGCAGGTGCGATTGTGTCGGGTGCGTTCTTTGGCGATAAAATGTCGCCGCTTTCCGATACGACCGGTATTTCCGCTTCGATTGTCGGCATTGATTTGTTCGAGCACATCAAAAACATGATGTACACCACTGTACCTGCATGGTTGATCAGTGCCGCATTAATGTTGTGGCTCTTGCCTAATGTTGCCGCGCATGATATGAACAGTGTCGAAGCTTTTCGCGCGCAATTGGAAGCAACCGGTTTGGTGCATGCTTACTCACTGATTCCGTTTGCTTTGCTGGTTGTCCTTGCCCTGATGCGCGTGAATGCCATTGTGGCTATGTTGTTTACCGTTATAGTGGCGCTGATTGTGACTTACTTCCACAGTACGCCTGATTTGAAACAGCTGGGCGCGTGGTTTTACAGCGGATACAAACTCGAAGGCGAAGCATTTAAAGACATTGCCCGTTTGATTTCTCGCGGCGGCTTGGAAAGCATGTTCTTTACGCAAACCATCGTGATACTCGGCATGAGCTTGGGCGGCCTGTTGTTCAGCATTGGTGTGATTCCGTCTTTGCTGGAAGCCATTCGTGCGTTCCTGACCAATGCCGGACGCGCTACTTTCAGCGTGGCCATGACATCGGTCGGCGTCAACTTCCTGATTGGCGAGCAATATTTGAGTATCCTGCTTTCCGGCGAAACCTTTAAGCCGGTTTATGACAAGCTTGGTTTGCATTCGCGCAACCTTGCCCGTACGCTGGAAGATGCGGGTACGGTCATCAACCCGTTGGTGCCTTGGAGCGTCTGCGGCGTATTTATCAGCCATGCCTTGGGCGTGCCTGTTTGGGAATACCTGCCTTACGCCTTCTTCTGCTACTTGAGCTTGGCTCTGACGCTGGTGTTTGGTTGGACAGGACTGACTTTGAGTAAGAAGTAAACCGCATTTAAAACAGCAATGCTTTTATAAAACAAGGCCGTCTGAAAACAATTTCAGACGGCCTTGTTTTACTTGAAGTAGCCGTATCAGCATGATTTCACTATAATTGCTGCGCCAATAAAAAAATAATCCAAACAATGAACAAACAAATCCGCCAAGAAATTTTCGAGCGTTTCCGCGCTGCCAATCCTCATCCTACTACCGAGTTGAATTTCAGCTCGCCGTTTGAGTTGCTGATCGCCGTGTTATTGTCTGCGCAGGCAACTGATGTCGGCGTGAACAAAGCGACTGCCAAACTCTTTCCCGTTGCCAATACGCCGCAAGCCATGTTGGATTTGGGGCTGGACGGCGTGATGGAATACACCAAAACCATAGGCCTCTACAAAACCAAATCCAAACACATCATGCAGACTTGCCGTATTTTGCTGGAGAAATACAACGGCGAAGTGCCTGCTGACCGAGAGGCTTTGGAATCTTTGCCCGGCGTTGGCCGAAAGACTGCCAATGTCGTGCTGAATACTGCATTCGGGCAACCTGTTATGGCGGTCGATACCCATATTTTCCGTGTTTCCAACCGCACTAAAATTGCTCCGGGCAAGGATGTGCGCGAGGTTGAAGACAAACTGATGCGCTTTATTCCCAAAGAATTTTTGATGGATGCCCATCACTGGTTGATTTTGCATGGCCGCTATACGTGCAAGGCTTTAAAACCGCAATGCAGCAAATGTCTGATTAATGATTTGTGCGAATATCCGGCAAAAATGTAAATAAAAACATAAAAAAAGGCCGTCTGAATTTCAGACGGCCTTTGATTTGGCTACGATTAGTCGGCAACTGCCATCAGGCTGGCATTACCACCGGCAGCGGTAGTATTGATACTGCAAGAGATTTCTTCAAATACTTGCAGGATGTCCAGACCTTGTTCGGAAGGCAGAATGCGGATGAGCGCACCGTCGTGGCCGGCCAACTCTTGTTTGCGCTCGCTGCTCAAAGGCTCGATGGCGGCAACATGGCTGATGCCTGCGTTTTCAGGTTTGCTGTTGACTTGCAACAAACCGTCCAAATCGGCAGAGTAGGCAACCAGTGGGCTGTTTGGCTCAACAACGGTTTGAATGCCTGCGGCAGCCAGCTCGGTCAGGGCAGAGAAGGCTTGCAACAGAGTACCGCCGTGTACCCAAACGTGTTTCGGAGAGCGCCAGCTCAATGAGTTGCGTTCGCCGGTCGGGCCGACCAATACGGTTTCGGCTTTGCGCAGAGTGCGAACTCGCGCGTGACCCAAAGCTGCGGCTGCAGTTTTCTTCTCTTCTGCATCAAACGGCAGTTTGTGAACCAAAGTTTCCAAACGTTTGAGCGCGTCTTCGTCTGCTTGACCAATACGGCTGAGGGTTGGCGCAACCCATTCAGGAGTGCGGACCAAACGTTGCAGATAGAATGGACCGCCCGCTTTAGGACCGGTACCGGATAAGCCGTGACCGCCGAAAGGTTGTACGCCGACAACGGCACCGACGATGTTGCGGTTAACGTAGATGTTACCGGCTTCGATGCGATCGCGGATGTGTTCGACAGTACCTTCGATACGGCTGTGCACACCGCTGGTCAAAGCATAGCCTTTGGCGTTGATTTGGTCGATGAGTTGATCCAATTCGCTGGCGCGGTAGCGGACAACGTGCAATACAGGACCGAACACTTCGCGTTGCAACTCGTTCAAGTTGTTCAATTCAAACAGGATTGGACGAACGAAAGTAGAGTTGTTGTTATCAACGTCGGCAGCAGTTTTGATTTCGTGGTAAGCCTTCGCTACGCCTTTCATTCGGTTGATGTGGGCCAACAGGTTTTGTTGGGCTTCAGCATCGATGACAGGGCCGATGTCTGTGGTCAGTTGGGTCGGTTTGCCGACAACCAATTCGTCCATTGCGCCTTTGATGATGTTGACCATTTTATCGGCAACATCTTCTTGAACGCACAAGATACGAAGAGCAGAACAACGTTGGCCCGCGCTGTCGAAGGCAGAGTTCAATACGTCGAGGCAGACTTGTTCCGGCAGGGCAGTAGAGTCCACGATCATCGCGTTTTGACCACCGGTCTCGGCAATCAGGACAGGGTTGTCGTCACGTTTGGACAGTGCTTTGTTAATCAGGCGCGCTACTTCGGTAGAACCGGTAAAGATTACGCCACCGATGCGGGCATCGCCGGTCAGGGCAGAACCGACATCGCCTGCGCCGAGTACGAGTTGCAGCGCAGAAGTTGGAATACCGGCTTGATGCATCAGGGAAACTGCGTAAGTAGCAATCAGGCTGGTTTGTTCGGCAGGTTTGGCGATAACGGTGTTACCGGCAGCCAATGCAGAAACCACTTCGCCGGTAAAGATGGCCAATGGGAAGTTCCATGGGCTGATGGCAACGATTGCGCCGACAGCTTTGGCATCTTTAGGCAGGGTGTTTTCAGATTCGTTGGCATAGTAGCGGCAGAAGTCAACGGCTTCGCGTACTTCGGCAACGGCGTTGTTCAAGGTTTTACCGGCTTCGCGGACGGCCAGCATCATCAATGCAGGCGTGTGTTGTTCCAACAGATCGGCAAAACGGCGCAGACAGTCGGCGCGTTCTGAAGCAGGTTTGGCACTCCACTCAGGCAGGGCGGCAACGGCTGCACCAATCGCTTCTTGAGCCAATGCCGCATCGGCAAAGCTGACGGTACCGACAACATCGTTGTGGTCTGCAGGGTTGCGGACAGGTTGTGCTTCACCTACGTTACGCGCTTCGCCATTGACGATAGAAGCGGCGTGGAAGTCTTCGGAAGAAGCTTGGTTGAGTTTTTCTTGCAGGTTTTGCAATACGGTTTCGTTGCTGAAATCTACGCCTTGAGAGTTCAGGCGGTCTTTGCCATACAAATTGCGCGGCAGAGGCAATGCCGGATGCAGATGGATGCCTTGTTCGGCGATGGTGTCGAACGGGCTTTTAATCAGGCGGTCGATGCTGATGTTTTCGTCAACGATTTGGTTCACGAAAGAAGAGTTCGCACCGTTTTCCAACAGGCGGCGTACCAAGTAGGCAAGCAGGGTTTCGTGTGTGCCGACCGGGGCATACACGCGTACGCGGCGGCCTAAGTTTTGCGGGCCGACCACTTGGTCGTACAGGGTTTCGCCCATGCCGTGCAGACATTGGTGTTCAAAGTCTTTGCCTTTACCCATTTGGTAGATTGCGCCCAAAGTGTAGGCGTTGTGGGTGGCAAATTGTGGGAACACGGCATCTTGCGCATCCAAGAGTTTGCGTGCGCAGGCGAGGTAGGAGATGTCGGTGTGGACTTTACGGGTGTAAGTCGGGTAGCCATCCATGCCGTCTACTTGAGCCCATTTCACTTCGCTGTCCCAGTATGCGCCTTTAACCAAACGGATCATCAGTTTTTGGTTGTTGCGGCGTGCCAGGTCGATCAGATAGTCGATAACGAACGGGCAACGTTTTTGGTAGGCTTGAACAACGAAACCGATACCTTTGTAGCCAGCCAAGTCAGGGTCGGAAACCAAAGCTTCCATCAAGTCCAAAGACAATTCGAGACGGTTGGCTTCTTCAGCGTCGATGTTGATACCGATATCGTATTTTTTACCCAAAAGGAACAATTCTTTCAGGCGTGGCAACAGTTCGCTCATCACGCGTTCGTGTTGGGCGCGTGAGTAGCGTGGGTGGATGGCGGAAAGTTTAACGGAGATACCGTTGCCTTCGTAAACGCCTTGGCCTGCGGCATCTTTACCGATGGCGTGAATGGCTTGAACGTAGTCGTTGTAGTAGCGGTTGGCATCTTCTTCGGTGTATGCGGCTTCACCCAACATATCGAATGAGAAGCGGTAACCCATTTTCTCGCGCTCTTTACCGTTTTGCAGCGCTTCTTCAATGGTTTGGCCGGTTACAAACTGTTTGCCCAACAGGCGCATTGCGTAGTTTACACCTTGACGGATCAGAGGCGCACCACCTTTACTGATTATGCGGCTCAGTGCAGAGCCCATGTTTTTTTCAGAAGTGTTGGTGGTCAGTTTGCCGGTAATCAACAGACCCCATGCAGCCGCGTTAACGAAGAGGGAAGGGCTGTTGTTCAAGTGGCTTTTCCAGTTGCCTTCGGAGATTTTGTCAGCAATCAGGCGGTCGCGGGTTGCATTGTCTGGAATACGCAGCAGGGCTTCGGCCAGACACATCAGTGCAACACCTTCTTCACTGGAGAGAGAGAATTCGTGCATCAAGGCATCTACGCCGCTTGCTTTTGTGCGGCTGGAGCGGACTTGAGTAACCAAACGACGGGCAAGCTCGGAGGCGGCATTGCGTTCTTCGTCGGTCATCTGTGCACGTTGCAACATATCCTGAACGGCCTCGATTTCATCACGGCGGTAGGCATCGGTTACAGCTTGACGCAGAGGAGTTTGTGTTGGAAAAGCGAAGTTAAACATTATTTATGTTCTCCAAAGGTTTTTTTCATGGTTTCAGACGGCCTGAATTAATACTGCTAAAACAGGTATTCTGAAGGATAGTAATATCGTAATAAAATTATGATGCGGATACAAGATGCATCCGCATAAATTGCTGTTTTTTCTGACAAGGCTCAGATTATTTTGAAACAGTTTATTTCATAACACAGACAGACGGCCTGCACTGAATCGTGCAGGCCGTCTGAAAACGTCTTATTTAGAGGCGCGGTATTCTGCGTCTGCTTTTTCGAAACGTTCTTGCAATTCGCGTGACGGTTGTTTGTCGATCAGGGAGACCAAAACAATCACGAGAGTACAAATGATGAAGCCGGGAACGATTTCATAAACGGTAGAGAAGCCTGTTTCTTGTGCAGCCAAAGCAGGTTTTTTAATCCACTCAGCCCAAACAACCACAGTCAGCGCGCCAGCAATCATGCCGGAGAGTGCGCCGTAGGCAGTAATGCGTTTCCACAAAACAGACAGGATAACGACCGGACCGAATGCGGCGCCAAAGCCAGCCCATGCATAAGCTACCAAGCCCAATACTTTGCTTTCAGGATCAGAAGCAATCAGGATGGAAATCACGGCGATAGCCAATACCATTACACGGCCAATCCATACCAATTCAGCTTGTTGGGCGTTTTTACGCAGGAAGCCTTTGTAGAAGTCTTCGGTAATCGCGCTGGAGCAAACCAACAATTGGCAAGACAGGGTGGACATTACGGCGGCAAGAATCGCGCTCAAGATGATACCGGCAATCCAAGGGTTGAAGAGCAGGGTAGCCAAAGCGATGAAGATACGTTCGTGGTTGCCGTTCATTTCTTCAACGTGGGCAGGGTTGGCACCGAAGTAAGCGATACCGAAGTAGCCGACAGCCACAGCACCGGCCATACACAGAATCATCCAAGTCATACCGATACGGCGTGCAGAAACCAGAGATTTAGCGCTTTCAGCAGCCATGAAACGGGCCAAAATGTGTGGTTGGCCGAAATAGCCCAAGCCCCAAGCAGCGGTAGAGATAATGCCGATGAAAGTAGTACCGGCAAACAAGCTGCCGTATTCTTTACCGGTAGAAGCGGCAACTTGTTGGATGGCAGCATTCATTTGATCTGCACCGCCCAAACCCAAGTACACCATGATAGGAGTCAGTACCAATGCAAAAATCATCAAAGAAGCTTGCAGGGTATCGGTCCAGCTTACTGCCAAGAAACCGCCCAAGAAAGTGTAGGCGATGGTTGCGCCGGCACCCAGCCACATGGCTTGAGTGTAAGACAGACCGTGGAACAGGCTTTGGAACAGGGTAGCACCGGCTACGATGCCTGAAGCACAGTAAATAGTGAAGAAGAACAAGATAATCAGTGCAGAAACCACTTTCATCAAGTGACCGCCGGCACCGAAGCGGTGGAAGAAGTAATCAGGAAGCGTCAGCGCGTTGTTGGCGTATTCGGTATGTACGCGCAGACGGCCTGCAACCAAAAGCCAGTTGAGGTATGCACCTACAATCAGGCCAATGGCGATCCAAGCTTCATTCAAACCGCTCAGGTAAATGGCACCTGGCAAGCCCATCAAAAGCCAACCTGACATATCGGAAGCACCGGCAGACATCGCGGTCACGAACGGGCCCAAGCTGCGGCCGCCGAGGATGTAGTCGTCGAAGTTTCGTGTTGAAAAATAGGCGGCGAGGCCGATCAGTAATACGGCGACCAAATAGATCGCGAAAGTGATATACATGGGATTCATGTACTTATTCCTCATCTAACTTTTAAAACGGGTTTGAAATTGCAAGCAATTCATACCCAAACTTTTTTCTAATAAAAATACAGCTTAAAAATCCTGTTTTTTGCGAGAGAGACAGGATAAATTATTTTCAAATACAATAAAATACGAAATTTTAATGCATTAAATTGTAAATAATTTAAACCAGCATACCGTAAAAAGTCGCTTTTGCAAAGCGAAGAACTCAGCCTTTATTCGAAATTGATGCCGCCTTTTGGCTAAGTCATTTAAAAACATAAAAATATATAAATTTTTACCGATGATGACGAAGGAAAGTGTGTGAAACTATCTTTCCTGATGTTTTTTGGGGATTAAAGAGAAAAAGTAATTAAACGACTTGGACTTTCAGACGGCCTTGTGCAGAAACCCCGTATCTGTGTCGGGCAAATACGGGGTTTTTAGAAAAAAAGGCTACATTAAATAGAAAAATCGTCTTTTAGTAAGTGTTTGTAAGCAAAGAGATAAGAGGCTGCGACAAAGGATGACCCGCCCAGGACGTTGCCTAAGAAAACGGGAATCATGTTGTAGAAAAATTGACCCCAGCTGACGTTTGCGCCCGCCCAAATGCCGGCAGGAATGATGAACATATTGGCAACAAAGTGTTGAAAGCCGATTAATACGAAGATCATAACAGGGAACCACATGGCTAAGATTCGTCCTGAAGTATGGCGTGCGCCGAAGTAAAACCAGATGCCCATACACACCATCCAGTTACATGCGATGGCAGAAACGAATGCGCGGCCGAAGTCCATATTGACTTTAGCTTCGGCAATAGCAATGGTTTTCGCTGTGGCCGGCCCTTCGGCAAGGCCGACGTAGTGGCCGAGAAAATAGGCCATGGCAACGGCGCCTGCTAGATTGCCCAAGCTGACAATGAGCCAGTTGCGTACCAGTTTGTGGGTGCTGACGCGGCCGGTCAATCTGCCCAAAGCCATAATCATCATATTGCCTGTTGCCAACTCGCCGCCGCCGATTAAGATACAAATCAGTGCGATAGGGAACACGGATGCGCCCAAAAGGGCGGCCAGGCCGTTCCATTCGGCTGGAATGCCGCTGATGACGCGCAGGCAGGCAAGATAGCCGAAGCCGACATAACCGCCGCCCAAGAAACTCAAAATCACCAACATCTTGATGCTGAATTCAGATTTGGCGCAACTTTTGCCGATGGCGTCCTGCAAAATTTCATGAGGGAACAGGTCTCGTGTGTCCATGAAGTTTCCTTAAGGTTAATATAAGAATAAAAATATCTTTCTTTATCATGCAGATGGCGAGTTTGCCTGAGAATATGGCGGACAGGAAATAACGGCTGATTGTAAGGATAGAAGCGTAGGTTATATATTGGCAGCCGATGTGTGAAAGGCCGTCTGAAAGCAATACTTTCAGACGGCCTTTAGATGGGGGAATGGGAATTATAAGCGCGTTACGCTTAAAACGCCTTTGATGTCGCCCAAGCTGGCTAATACGCGCGGCAGGTCGTTGACTTGGCGGACTTCAAGGGTAAAGCGCATACTGGCTTCCAAATCGCGCGATTGGGTTTGCACCGCGGTAACGTTGAGTTTATGACGCGCCAGCGCATCCGAAACGTCGCGCAGCAAACCGGAGCGGTCTTGAGCGCGGATTTCGACATCGACGGCAAATACTTGTCCTTCTTGCAAGGCTGCCCAGCTTGCATTCAACACTTTTTCCGGAGCCTGCTCGGCAAGGTGGCGGAAAGAAGGGCAGGTATTGCGGTGGACGGAAATACCG
>NZ_JAPWBA010000015.1:0-38310 GCF_041433195.1 Neisseria sp. 27098_8_139 | reverse complement strand
CTTTGTTTAGGTTTCGGCTGTCGGGGGAAGGACTTTTTTGCAAAGGTCTCAGTATGTCAGAGAATAATCAGGCCGTCTGAAACCCAATGATTCAGGTTTTCAGACGGCCTATCCTACTTCTACTATTCAATTAGAACGTATGTTTAACCGTTGCAGTTACACTACGCGGCGTGCCGTAAACGTGAATATCCGGCATGGTGCGGTAGCGTTTATTGAACACGTTTTCAAAGTCCAAACTGATGCGGGTAGATTGGCCGATTTTGTAATGACCGGTCAAGTCCAGCGTTGCGTACGGACGTTGGGTCAATGCAGCGGCGGCGGCCGGATTGATGTCTGCAGGGTATTCGTCCAGCGTGTGGCTTCGGCTTTGCCAGTTGACGTTGGCACCCAGGTTCAAACGGTCGGTCACGTCATACGCGGTAAAGAGTTTGAACAAATGAACCGGGTAAGACGGATGCAGTTGAACCCCTTCGCTGTCTTTGATTTTGGAACGTGCATAAGACGCATTCAACAGCCATTTGTCGCTCAGGCGGCCGCCGACAGAGAGTTCCATGCCTTTTGTCGTGGTGTTGTCGGCTGCGCGGTAGTATTCCTCGCCATTTGCGAATTTGCCTGCGACAACGCCCAAATGGTCGCGTTTGTTCATAAAGACGGAGGCGGAAGCATTCAGACGGCCTTCAAACCATGATGCTTTCAAACCGGTCTCGTAGGTTTTGCCACGCTGCGGTTTGAGCGCCGCGCCGTCTTTGGTCAGGTAACGCACTTGCGGACGGAAAATGGTGGTGTAAGACGCATAGGCAGTCAGATTGTCGCCGATGTCGTAGGTTACGCCCAAATAAGGAATGAAAACGTTTTGTTTGTGGCTGCTGTGTGCAAATTTGTTACGGCTGGTGCTGTAACGGTAACGCCAATCCACAAAACGGCTGCCGCCGATAAAGGCGAGCTTGTCGGTCAGTTTGAAACGGGTCGAGCCGTAAACCGACAGGTTTTTCATGCGTGAAAAACCATCGCGCAAATACGGCATATCGGGTTTGGCGATGTTGCCGTCAAATTTACGCAAATCAGGAATCGTCGATTCGCCTTCTTCGTAGAAAGACAGGTTTTCTTTGTTGTCCTGATAGCTGATGCCCGCATTGAACTCATGCGAACGGCCCAATGCAGGATAGTGACCATCCAAAGTCAGGGAGAAATCTTGGTCGCGATATTTGCTGCGATCGCGGTCGGATGTAAAGAGCGCGGAATAGTCGGGATTGATTTCGTATGTACCGGCAATGCCTGAAACGATGTCGTTTTTGCCCGAAACATGGCTGTAATTGCCTGTCAGTTTCCAGCCGTTGTCAAACTCATGGCTGAGGGAAGTGAATACTTCAGCACTGGTGTCCTTGCCGTATGCCCAGCGTGCGGAAGAATTGCTGCGCGGCGAAGACTCAAATGGTATGAATCCAGTACGGCGCGAACCTGCTGCGGTCAGGTAGCTGAAACGCGAGCTACCGGTATTGCGGAAACGGTGTATTTCTGTACCGAGGCGCCATTGGGTTTGCGGCGTGATATCGTAAGACAAAGTACCGTAGAAAGTGTGATTATGGCGCGAAGTGTTCGGCAGGTAATCGCCGCCGTGGTCGCTGACCAAAATAGCGCGGCCGCGCAAGGTATTGTCTGCATTCAAAGGCTGATTGGCATCAAGGACGAAGCGGTAGTGGTTCCACGAACCGACACCGGCTTCTACGCTGATGGCAGGTTTGGCAGTCGGTTTTTTGCGTTCCAAAGCAATCGTACCGCCCGGCTCGCCCATACCGCCATTGGACAAACCGCTTGCGCCACGCACGACGACGACTTGTTCGTACAATGAGCTGTCCAGATTGTTGGTGCCGCGGCGGATGGCTTTACCGTCGTAAAGGAATTTAGGCGCACCATCCACGGAAATGCTGTCAATGGCCTGACTGCGCGAAATAAATTGGCTGTGGCCGGATACGTTGTTGCCCATTTTGCTGTGGAACACGCCCGGTGTTTGTTTTAACACGTCCTGCAAGGTATCCAAACCTTGGTCGTCCATTTGTTTTTCGGTAACGACAGACAGGGACTGCGGCGTTTCACGCTGGGTTAGGCGGATGCCTGTCGCGGCGGAGGAAGCGGGAATGGTGTAGTTGGAAGTAGTCTGTTTACCGACACCTTGGACGGTAACTGTCGGTAAATCGACACGTTCTTGCGGCTGGGTATTTTCTACTTCGATCGCGAAAGAATACGCCGAACACAGCGCCAGACTGACGGCAAAGCTTAATTTGCCATAGGGAAATACAGGTAGTGACATAGCCTCTCCAATTAGCTGATGTTTCAATTTGGTGGCAGATTCTATCAAAAAGATGTAATCCGATGAAACTATGTTCCAATCACTATTTTCTAAGTCATTTGTTTCATTAATAATATTTCTTTAAGACTAATCATAATTAACTAAAAAGGCCGTCTGAAAACCCGTATCATCAGGTTTTCAGACGGCCTTAATCTTTTTTTTACAAGGCAATCAGTCTGCCAATTTTCGTGCCAACTCTGCCAAACGCTTACCTTGTGCAAAGGCAATATCGTTTTCTTCGGCAGTCAATGCCGGCTTGCTGTCGTGGCCGGAAACATGGCTTGCGCCGTAAGGCGTGCCGCCGCTTTGGGTATTGCTGAGCGCGGACTCGGTATATGGGATGCCGCTGATGACCATACCGTGGTGCAGCAGGGGCAGCATCATGGTCAGTAAGGTGCTTTCTTGGCCGCCGTGCAGCGAAGATGTGCTGGTGAATACGGTGGCAGGTTTGCCGACGAGTTCTGCGCCGAGCCAAAGGGGAATGGTGCCGTCGATAAAGTATTTCATCGCGGCGGCCATATTGCCGAAACGTGTCGGGCTGCCGAGCGCAAGGCCGGCGCAATTTTTGAGGTCGTCGGCAGTCGCATATGGAGAGCCTTCGTCAGGAATGGCTTTTTCAACGGCTTCGCAAACGGTGGAAACTTTGGGAACGGTACGCAATACGGCTTCGCAACCGTCCACGCTTTCGATACCGCGTGCGATTTGGCGGGCAAGGTTGCGCGTGCTGCCGTTTTGGGAATAAAAGAGGACGAGGATTTTCAGGGGATTTGGGTTCATCTTGGGGTTTCCGTTACAATGCTGTCAGGTTTCAGACGGCCTTTTAAATACTCAGGCCGTCTGAAAAGAAGAAATTTCAATTTAAAAGTGGGAAAAGGTTATGCCGTTTTCGCAATGGTGGCAAGGTTTTTTAAAGAGTAAAGGCGTGGCATTCGCTTGGTTTGTCGTGCGCCGTTTTGATGAGGAGCGTGTGCCGCAGGTAGCGGCAAGCATGACGTTTACAACGCTTTTGGCTTTGGTACCCGTGTTGACGGTGATGGTCGTCATCGCTTCGGCCTTCCCCGTTTTCGACCAATGGTCGGGAGAATTTATCTCTTTTATCAACCGCACCATCGTTCCGCAGGGCGCGGACATGGTGTTTGACTACATCAATGCGTTCCGCGATAAGGCCACCAATCTGACGGCGATCGGCAGTGTGATGTTGGTCGTAACCTCGCTGATGCTGATTCGGACGATAGACAATGCGTTCAACCGGATTTGGCGCGTCAATTCGCAACGGCCTTGGATGATGCAGTTTTTGGTGTATTGGGCATTGCTGACGTTTGGGCCTTTGTCTTTGGGCGTGGGCCTGTCAGTCATAATCGGTCAGGTGCAAGTAGTGGGCGGCTCGGAATGGCTGAGAGTTATAACCGCGGTTTCATTTATTACGGTACTGCTGTGGGGCTTATACCGCTTTGTGCCCAACCGTTTCGTGCCTGCCAGCCATGCTTTGGTCGGCGCGGCCGTAACGGCGTTTTGCTTGGAAACGGCACGCTTTTTGTTCGCTTGGTACATGGGCAACTTTGACGGCTACAAATCGATTTACGGCGCATTTGCCGCAGTACCGTTTTTCCTGTTGTGGCTCAACCTGTTGTGGACGCTGGTATTAGGCGGCGCGGTTTTGACCTCGTCCCTGTCCTACTGGCGCGGCGAAGCGTTCCGCCGCAGTCTGGATGCACGCGGCCGCTTTGATGATGTATTGAAAATCCTGCTGCTGCTCGACTCTGCCCAACAAAACGGCAAAGCGTTGCCGGTGCAGGAGTTCAGACGGCATATCAATATGGGCTTTGATGAATTGGGCGAGCTTTTAGAAAAACTGGCGCAACACGGCTATGTCTATTCCGGCCGTCAGGGCTGGGTCTTGAAAATGGGAGCGGAGTCCATCGACTTGGCGGAGCTGTTCAAACTCTTCGTCTACCGTCCGCAAACGCTTAATAAAGACAAGGTCAATCAAACGGTTGACCACATCATGCAGCCCTGCTTGGAAACCTTAAACATGACGCTTGCCGAGTTCAGCGCCCATACGAAAAAACAATCCTCTTAAACCTGACGCCGTCTGAAACCAAAAATATCAAGTTTCAGACGGCCTTTGCTATAATCGGCACACTACTGAATATTACATTCGACCTACAAGGATAAATAGATGAAAACACCAGCCCTACTCTCTCTGCTCGGTCTGATTCCATCTGCCGCCTTTGCCGCCCACGGCGTAGGCCTTGGCCAACCACCCAAATATCCGGCCAACTTCACCGCTTTCGAATACGTCAATCCCAACGCTCCCAAAGGTGGTACATTTACCACGCCTTTCCTCGGTGCTTTTGACACACTCAACCCCTTTACCCTCAAAGGCAACCACGAATACGGCATCAGTATGCTGACGCTCGATACCCTGACCGAGCAAAGCATGGACGAACCTTACGCCGTTTACGGCCTGATTGCCGAAGACATCGCCCTGGCGCCAGACGGCCTTTCCGTTACCTTCAAAATCAACCCCAAAGCCAAATTCCACAACGGCGACCCCGTTTTGGCCAAAGACGTTGCCGCTTCATTTAACATCCTGACCAAAGACAAAGCCGCCGCCCCCATGTACCACTTCTACTGGAGCGACGTGGCCAAAGTGGAAACGCCCAACGACCGCACCGTCGTGTTCCGCTTCAAACAGCGCAACTCAGAATTGCACATGATTCTTGGCAGCCTGCCCGTCTTCTCGCATAAAAGCTATCCTAAAGGCCTGGCCGCCGCACCAAACAGCCTGCCAATCGGCTCCGGCCCCTACCGTTTTGCCAAAGCCGAAAACGGCCGCATCAGCGAGTTTGTCCGCGATAAAAACTACTGGGCGCAAAATCTGCCCGTGCGCAAAGGCCGCTACAACTACGACCACATCCGCATCAAATACGTCAAAGACGAAGTTGTCCGCATCGAAGGGCTGAAAGGCGGCCAATATGACTTCGTACAAGAAAACGTCGCCCGCAACTGGGCGCGTGCCTACTCCGACGAAGTCCTCAAAAAACGCAATCTGTCCAAACACGAATGGGTACAAAACAGCACAGCCGGCATGCAAGGCTTCGTCATCAATATGCGCCACAAGCCCTTGGACAATATTTACGTCCGCCGCGCCTTGATTGAAAGCTTCGACTACGAAAGCGTCAACAGCCGCATCTTCTACGGCGCATACCGCCGCACCGACAGCTTCTTCACCAACAGCACCATGGCCGCAACCGGCAAGCCTGACAGCGCAGAAACCGCATTGCTCAAATCATTGGGTACCAAGCTGCCCGACGGCGTATTGGATCAAGACGTCCCTATGCCGCCGGTTACCGACCCCAAACTGGGCGTGCGTCCGAACCTGCTCAAAGCACGCGCCCTGCTTGAAAAAGGTGGCTATCAATACAAAAACGGCAAAGCAGTCGACAAACAAGGCAAACCGCTGACCTTTGAATTCCTCGCCCCAAGCAAAAACTACGAACGCATTACCGCCAAATGGCAGCGCGACCTCGCCAAAATCGGCATCACCATGAACGTGCGCACCGCCGATTCCGCCGTGTACCAAAAACGCATGAACGACTTCGATTTTGACGTGACCACCGGCTACTACGGCAACAGCGAAAGCCCCGGCAACGAGCAATACGACTACTTCAGCTGTGCCGCCGCCAAAACCGAAGGCAGCCGCAACCTATCCGGTGTCTGTCATCCTGCGGTTGAAAAACTGCTGACCCATTTCAACAGCTTTACCAACCGCCAAGAGCTGCAAACCACCTCGCGCGCGCTCGACCGACTGATCCGCCATCAATACACCATCGTTCCAAACTGGTTCGCCGACCGCTACCGCGTCGTGTACCGTAACGATGTCGGCATTCCGTCCAAGCTGCCGAAATACTACGACCCCATCACCTTCGCCATGACCGCAGGTTGGAAGAAAAAATAGTCGCATTTCGACAACACGTCCAAGCGTCTGACAAGCCCTTGGCGTGTAGTCCTGAGCATAGAATTATAAAATCTTGTTGTTTGTTTAAAAACAATCAATCGATTGATTCCAAACAAACATAAAAGAAAAAACAACTTAAAACCAAATCAAAGGCCGTCTGAAACATCCGTCAGCAAAATCATCTGCAACGGAACATTTCAGACGGCCTTTTCGTCTCTTTTCAATCCATTTCACAACCGAAGCAAACTATCGAAAATAAACAAAAAAATTGCAAAACAATGCCCTCAAATTTTACAAAACCGTGTACACTGCAAGGTAAGAGTTTGAATTATAAGGTTAATCTTAATAAAAACTACAATCATCCAAATTTAACCCAAATCAAGCATTCATATAACAGACAAAAGGAACAATAATATGGAAATCAAGCGTCTCTCTACCATTCTCAAACTGATTGCCAACCCCGAACGCATGGCCATCCTTTTTCTGCTGCTTGACGGCGACCGCAGCATTACCGAATTAGCACAGGCGCTCGACTCCTCCCCGACCGGCATCGCCAACCACCTCGCACGCCTGCGCACCGAAGGCATCATCGATTTCACGCGCTACCACCGCATCATCGAATACCGCCTCATCTCCGAAGAAGCCACCACCATCCTCAATACCCTGCGCACGCTCAAAGACCAAGCAGAATAAACAAATTATTCCACATCACAACATCAAGGCCGTCTGAAACACCAGCTTTCAGACGGCCTGTCACTTTCAGCCCATATCGAAAAATAAACCAATCCGCTATACAATACCGCTCATTCCCACAGGCGCAATCCGCCGTCTTCCCTCCCAACAGCACACACGGAAACATCATGAAAATCGCCACTTGGAACGTCAATTCCCTCAACGTCCGCCTGCCCCAAGTACAAAACTGGCTGGCCGACCACCAAGCCGACATACTCGCCTTACAAGAACTCAAACTCGACCAAGACAAATTCCCGGCCGCCGCCCTACAAATGATGGGCTGGCACTGCGTCTGGAGCGGCCAAAAAACCTACAACGGCGTCGCCATCATCAGCCGCCACGAACCGCAAGACGTACATTGCGGCCTGCCCGCCCTACCCGACGACCCGCAACGCCGTGTCATCGCCGCCACCATCAACGGCGTGCGCGTCATCAACGTCTATTGCGTCAACGGCGAAGCACTGGACAGCCCAAAATTCCAATACAAAGAGCAATGGTTTGCCGCATTGACAGAGTTCGTCCGTGCCGAAATGGCCGCCCACCCCAAACTCGTCCTGCTCGGCGACTTCAACATCGCCCCGTCCGATGCCGACTGCTACGACCTCGAAAAATGGCACGAAAAAATCCATTGCTCCTCCATCGAAAGACAATGGTTTAAAAACCTGCTCGACCTCGGCCTGACCGACAGCCTGCGCAAAATCCACCCCGAAGGCACGTTCTACACCTGGTTCGACTACCGCGGCGCCATGTTCCAACGCAAACTCGGCCTGCGCATCGACCACATCTTCTGCAGCCCCGAACTCGCCATCACCCTTACAGACGTCACCGTCGACCTAGAAACCCGCGCCCAAGAACGCCCCAGCGACCATGCACCGGTTATTGCAGAGTTTGACTGTTAGATTTTGAATGAATAAACAATAAGGCCGTCTGAAAACTGGATTTCAGACGGCCTTTATTCCAAAAGTTTTCAGACCACGTTTGAAATTGTCTGAAAGTTTGAAACAATGGTTTGAACACCAAAACACGTGTGCGTGCGTACCGCACACACCCTGCACGTTGGCTTTGAAGTTTCGCGTAATTCACAGGTAGGGTGAGTGGTGCAGCCACGCACGCTGTTGGTGGAGATGCAGGCTACGGCTTGCTGCCGTTTATTGGTTACAACCGTAAAAAAGTAAGTGCCGCCATTGCGGTAAAAATGACGGTATTTCATAGTGTTATGCCCGGAATGATTTTGTAGCAACTGTATTTTTCACCCCGTCGGGCAAAAATACAGTTGCTACTGCTGGCTTACAGATTTGTTCGGCGGGTTAATCGGCAATGACGAATGCCTTACTTTGATGTGCGGCTGTTTGCGTTTGAGCAGGTGGCGGAACACTTCCACTTTCCGGCAGTCGGTGGTGCGCTCGTAATTCGTGCCCAAAATCACTTCGTCCAGCTTGGTGCAGACGTTGCCGTATTCCAAAAAAGCGGTGTTGGTATCGGGACAATACTGCACTTTGTCCGAGCCGATTTCTTCGATTTGCAGCAGGCGGAATTCTTCTTCGTCGCGGAATGCGTGGTCTTTAAACAGATAGCGGATGTATTCCAATGCGGCTTTGTTTTCTTGGGATTCTTCCCTGTTTTGCTTGGTGTCTTTGAAATAATCGCACAAGCCGATTAAGGCCGTCTGAAACTGCGCTTTTCTCACTCCATGCCAATCTTGGTTGTCGCTAATCGGCTTTAAGCGGACGCCGAAAACCGGATCGCCGTCCATCACATCGTATTCTTTATCCTGCGTATATTCGTCGCGGTAAAAAATATAGGCAATTTGGTACAGCGGCAGGTTTTCAGACGGCCTTTGCGCCGTGGTTTCTTTTACAACGCTACCCGTGAATCCGTCTTGATCGTTCAGGCGGCGGAAAGACGCATCGAGGTCGGGCTCGTGTATCCAATTGCCGCGCTTGTTGAACACCAAGCAGCAGCCCGAGGCTTCGACGTTGCCGACTTTTCCGTACAGGCGGAACTGGTTTAAATCGTTTACCCGCGAAGAAAAGCAGGAAAAAAAGGCATTGTAGGGGCTGAATTCCGACAGGTTTTCCAAATCCGGTTCCTGAATGCCCAGCAGGTCATACAGGCTTTTGCCTTCATACGGGTCGTTCATATAGGCCGAGCTGTTCATTCTCATTTTGCCGGCAACGATGTTTTCCTGATTGGCCTGTTTTTGTCCTATGCCCAATAATTTTTCGCATACCGTCGGGCTGGTGTAATGCGCCAGAGGTTTGTCAAATTCAATCGGGTCTATGCTCAATACCGCTAAAACCGCAGCAATGTTTTCTTTTAGACAGCCGTTTATCTTTTTATTTTTAGACAATTTTTGTTGGATATGCTCTTGTTTGGATTTGAAGTAGTTGTCGTAATTTCCTTTTGCAAAATCAAGTTCTCTGAAATCACGTCTCAGCTTCGAAATCACTTGCTTTTTGAAAGACTTATCTTTTGACTTTTCTACTAGCTTGGATACTTCATCAAAGCATTTTTCTGCTTCGGACAAATAATCTTCGCTTTGCTCTATGTTGCCTTGGTTTTGCTTGGCCTGTTTCAAATAACAACGTCCCAGCCAGACTTGGGCATTGGCTTGTTTTTCAATACCCTTATCGCTGTTTAATTTTTCCAATTGTTCAGCCTGTGTCAATTGCGCTTGAAAGTGTTTGTAGGCCTTGTCAAACGAGATTGCATTGTCAGTTTGAAGTGCCTGCTCGAAATAACAACGCCCCAGCCAAAATTGGGCTTTGGCTTGTTCTTCAATGTCCTTATCGCCACCTAATTTTTCAGCCGATTCCAACCATTCTTGAAAATACCTGCGGGCATCGTCAAACAAAGCTGCGTTGCCGGTTTGAAGCGCCTGCTTAAAATAACAATAACCCAGCCAAGATTGGGCATTAGCCTGTTTTTCAATGCCCTTATCTCCGCTTAATTTCTTAGTACATTCCAACTGTTCTTGAAAATACCTGCGGGCATCGTCAAACAAAGCTGCGTTGCCGGTTTGAAGCGCCTGATTAAAATAACAATAACCCAGCCAAAATTGGACATTAGCTTGTTCTTTAATACCCGTATCGCCGTCTAATTTTTTAGCTAATGCCAATTGTTCTTGATGGTGCTGACGAGCCTTATCAAACAAGGCTGTATTACCAGTTTGAAGTGCCTGTTCCAAATAACAACGCCCCAGCAAAAATTGGACATCAACTTGTTGTTGCGGATCGTTTGTTGTATCTAAAGCCTCATTCAGCTTTTGAATGGCTTCGGTGTATTGTTTAGCGTTAAAGAGTTCATGGCCTTGCTTAATTAAATCGTTTTCCATCACTTAATCCTTTATTTATCCCTATTGTTCGGCTTTCTCAACTCAAGCGCTTTGTGCGCGGCGGTTAACCGCTGTGAAATCAAATCAATGCGCTCCATCCCAATCCTTACCCACCCCCACTTCCGCCACCAGCGGCACATGCAACAGCCCGCCGTCCACTTCGGCCATCACTTTCGGCAGCATTTCTTTTACGGTTTCCAATTCCGATTCAACCACTTCCAATACCAATTCGTCGTGCACCTGCATAATCAATTTGCTCTTCAGGCAGTCCCACGGGGAGGCTTCGCACTCTGAAAGCCAGCGGGCCACGTCTATCATGGCGCGTTTGATGAGGTCGGAGGCGGTGCCTTGCATGGGGGCGTTGATGGCGGCGCGTTCGGCTCCGGCGCGGGCGTTGGCGTTTTTGTTACGGATGTCGGGCAGGTAGAGGCGGCGGCCGAACAGGGTTTCGACGAAGCCTTGTACGGCGGCTTGTTCTTTGGTACGCTGCATGTATTCGGCAACGCCGGGATAGCGGGCGAAGTAGCGGTCGATAAAGTTTTTGGCGGAGATGTTGTCGATGCCCAGCGATTTGGCGAGACCGTATTGGCTCATGCCGTAAATCAGGCCGAAGTTGATGGTTTTGGCATAGCGGCGTTGTTCGGACGAAACGTTTTCGGGCGCGATGCCGAACACTTCGGCGGCGGTGCGGCGGTGTACGTCTTCGCCGTTTTGGAAGGCGGCCATCAGGGTTTTGTCGCCGGAGAGGTGCGCCATGATGCGCAGCTCGATTTGGGAATAGTCGGCGGAAACGATGACGCTGCCTTGCGGTGCGGTGAAGGCGCGGCGTACGCGGCGGCCTTCGGCGGTGCGGATGGGGATGTTTTGCAGGTTGGGGTTGTTACTAGCGAGACGGCCGGTAATGGCGACGGCTTGGGCGTAGGTGGTATGCACGCGGCCGTCTTTGGGGGAAATCATTTCGGGCAGTTTGTCGGTGTAGGTGGATTTGAGTTTCGCCAGACTGCGGTTTTGCAGGATGATTTTGGGCAGGGGGTAGTCGGGTGCGAGCTGTTCGAGCACGGCTTCGTTGGTGGAAATGCCGCCTTTGGCGGTTTTTTTCAGGCCTTTGGTGGGAATGCCCATTTTGTCAAACAGGATTTCTTGCAGCTGTTTGGGCGAGTTGAGGTTGAACGGCTGGCCTGCGGCGGCGTAGGCTTCTTGTTCGAGTTTCATCAGCTCGGCGCCAAGTTCTGCGCTTTGACGGGCGAGTTCGGCACGGTCGATTTGTACGCCGTTGCGTTCCATTTCAAACAATACCTGCGCGACGGGCAGCTCCATTTTTTCATACATTTCAAGCTGTTTGGCGTCCATTTGCGCGCGCAGGTGCGCTTCGAGGCGCAGAGCGAAATCAGCGTCTTGGGCAGCGTATTCGGTCGCCTGCTCGATGGCGACGTCGGCAAACCCGATTTGCTTCGCGCCTTTGCCGCACAGCGATTCGTAGGTAATGGTTTCCAAGCCCAGCCAGCGTTCGGACAATTCATCCAAGCCGTGTCCGAGATGGCTCTCGATGATGTAGGAAGCGAGCATGGAATCGCCGGCAATGCCGTTCAGGGCGATGCCGTAGTTGGCGAAAACGTGTTGGTCGTATTTGAGGTTTTGCCCGATTTTTTTCAGGGCGGGGTTTTCCAAATGCGGTTTCAGACGGCCTAATACGTCTTGCAAATCAAGCTGTTCGGGCGCGGCGGTCAGGCTGTGCCCTACGGGGATATAAACCGCTTCGCCTGCTTGGAACGCGATGCTGATGCCGACCAGCGAAGCGTTCATCGCATCTAGGGATGTAGTTTCTGTATCGATGCCGATTGTGTCTGTCTGCGATAGTTTGTCTAACAAGGTGGCAAACTGCGCTTCAGTGGTAACGGCTTGATAATCCAGCTTTTCAGGGGCTGGGGCAAGTTCGGGTTGTTTTTCCGGCTGTGTTTCCATCGCCAATGCAGCTTGTTCGCCGATATGCTCGCTGCCGAACAAATCTGTGTTTTGCGCTTCGTGCATACGGCTTTCCGCCTCTTTCAGCCAAGTGCGGAAGCCCCAGCGTTTGAAATCGACAACCAGCTGCGCCCATTTAGGCGTAGTGCGGCGCAGGCTTTCGAGGCCGTCTGAAAGCTCGGTGTGCAAGTCCACATCGGTTTTAATCGTTACCAAGTCATACGACAGCGGCAGTTGTTCCAAAGCGGCTTGCAGGTTTTCGCCCACCTTGCCTTTGACTTCGGCAGCGTGCTCCATCACACCGGCCAGCGAGCCGTAGGCTTCCAGCCATTTCACCGCGGTTTTCGGGCCGCACTTCTCCACGCCCGGCACATTGTCCACTTTGTCACCCATCAGCGCGAGATAATCGCGGATTTGGTCGGGGCGAACGCCGAATTTCTCCTTCACGCCTTCAATGTCCAGCGTTTCACCGCTCATCGTGTTCACCAGCGTCACGCGTTCGTTCACCAACTGCGCCATGTCCTTATCGCCGGTAGATACCACCACATTCCAACCCGCTTCGCTAGCCATCTTAGCCAAAGTGCCGATAACGTCATCCGCCTCCACCTGCGGAATCACCAATACCGGCCAGCCCATCAGGCGCACCAAATCCGGCAAGGCTTCCGCCTGCGGGCGCAAATCGTCCGGCATCGGCGGGCGCGTCGCCTTATAGTCGGGAAACATCTCGTGGCGGAAATTTTTGCCCTTAGCGTCAAACACCACCGCGCAATAGTCATGCACATAATCCGCACGCAGTCGGCGCAGCATGTTCAACACGCCATACATCGCCCCCGTCGGTGCGCCGTCGGGCGCAGACAAATTCTGCCCCATGGCATGATAGGCGCGATAAAGATAAGAAGAGCCGTCAACGAGAAGGAGTGTGGGTTTGTTGGACATGGAAAACCTGCTGTGTGTATGAAAATAATGTACGGATTATAAAGGAAAAGGCCGTCTGAAAACCGAAAATCAAGTTTCAGACGGCCTGTTTATATGAGCATTTCGATAAACCCTATTATTTTAAATGTTTAAGAATTTAACTCTATTGAAATCTCAATAAATTAGAAATTATCTAATCTGTTTTATTGATGCTGGAAAAGATTTAAAAAAACTATTTTACCAGCATAACAAGGCTAACTGCTTGACCAGAATCTATCAAAAATTCAATCATAACCGTGATTATATCGTCTCGACTCCTGCTTATCTATCGACATTTCAATACCAAATTGCTTATCTTCAGGCAAATAAAAAAGCACAACATTTCGTTGTGCTTTTTCTTAATGAACCCACATTACTTGTTTTTTTGCGAACGAAGGTAGTCCAAAGTTTTCAGCTGGGCAATGGCTGCTGCCAATGCTTTGTGCGCTTCGGCCAGAGATTTATCATCTTTGGCTGCAGAAACACCTGCCTCGGCTGCTTTCTTAGCTGCTTCAGCACGCGCCTGATCCATTTCGGTACTGCGGACGGCAACGTCTGCCAATACGGTAATCTTATCAGGCTGTACTTCTAAAACGCCACCGGAAACGGCTACCAACACTTCTTCAGCTTCACCCGGAACAGTCAAACGCAATGCGCCGGGGCGTACCAAACTCATAATCGGCTCGTGTCGTGGATAAATACCAAGCTCACCTTGAACGGTCGGAACCACCACAAAGCTGGCCTCGCCCGAATAGATGTTTTGCTCGCTACTAACCACTTCAACTTGCATGGTGCTCATGCCGGCCTCCTTAGTTTAAGGTTTTCGCTTTCTCAGCCGCTTCTTCAATGCCGCCTACCATGTAGAACGCTTGTTCAGGCAGATGGTCGTATTCGCCGTTCAAGATGGCTTTAAAGCCGGCGATGGTGTCACGCAATGAAACGTATTTGCCTGGAGAACCGGTAAATACTTCGGCAACGTGGAACGGTTGAGACAGGAAGCGTTGGATTTTACGGGCACGCATCACAGTCAGTTTGTCTTCGTCAGACAATTCGTCCATACCCAGAATAGCGATAATGTCGCGCAATTCTTTGTATTTTTGCAGAGTAGACTGTACACCGCGCGCTACGTCGTAGTGCTCTTGACCCAATACCATCGGATCCAATTGGCGTGAAGTAGAATCAAGCGGGTCAACTGCCGGGTAAATACCCAAAGATGCAATATCACGGCTCAATACGACGGTTGCGTCCAAGTGGGCGAAAGTTGTCGCTGGAGACGGGTCAGTCAAGTCATCAGCAGGTACATATACGGCTTGGATGGAAGTAATGGAACCGGTTTGGGTAGAGGTAATACGCTCTTGCAAACGACCCATTTCTTCAGCCAATGTCGGTTGGTAACCCACTGCAGAAGGCATACGGCCCAACAGTGCAGATACTTCGGTACCGGCCAGAGTGTAACGGTAGATGTTGTCAACGAAGAACAATACGTCGCGACCTTTACCGTTTTCGTCTTTTTCGTCACGGAAGTATTCGGCCATAGTCAAACCGGTCAAAGCAACGCGCAGACGGTTGCCTGGAGGTTCGTTCATTTGGCCATACACCATGGCTACTTTATCCAATACGTTGGAATCTTTCATCTCGTGGTAGAAGTCGTTACCTTCACGGGTACGTTCACCCACACCTGCGAACACGGACAGACCGCTGTGCGCTTTGGCGATGTTGTTGATCAATTCCATCATGTTCACGGTTTTGCCCACACCGGCACCACCGAACAGACCTACTTTACCGCCCTTAGCAAACGGACACAGCAAGTCGATCACTTTAATACCGGTTTCCAACAATTCGGTAGTTGAAGACAACTCGTCGAATTTTGGAGCAGTTTGGTGAATGGCACGGCTCTTGTCGGTATCAATCGGACCTGCTTCATCAACAGGCGTACCCAATACGTCGACAATACGACCCAATGTACCTTTACCTACCGGCACAGTGATTGGCGCACCAGTATTGCTTACAGACATGCCGCGTTTCAGGCCGTCTGAACTACCCATTGCAATAGTACGGACAACGCCGTCACCCAGAAGCTGTTGAACTTCCAGAGTCAGACCGTTCTCGTCCAATTTCAGGGCATCGTAAACATGCGGGATAGCGTCGCGTGGAAATTCCACGTCAACCACCGCACCAATAACTTGTACGATTTTGCCTTGGCTCATTATCGTATCCTAATTTCCTGTTCAGGCTTCAGACGGCATTAAACTGCCGCTGCACCTGCTACAATTTCTGACAATTCTGTGGTAATCGCGGCTTGACGCGATTTGTTGTACACCAAGCGTAATTCTTTAATGGCATTGCCTGCGTTGTCGGTTGCGGCTTTCATCGCTACCATACGCGCGGCTTGTTCAGATGCCATGTTGTCGCTCAATGCCTGATAAACCACAGACTCTAAATAGCGGCGAACCAAATATTCCAATACGGCGATAGGACTCGGCTCGTAGCGGTATTCCCAAGTAAATGAAGAATGACCCGCTTCGTCGTCAATAACGTTTTCACCGATAGGCAGCAAAACTTCCATACGCGGCTCTTGGCGCATTGTATTGACAAAACGTGAGTAAACCATATGGATACGGTCTAATTCATGCTTCTCGTAACGTTGGAAGATTTCGGTCAGTGAACCAAGCAGCAATTCCATTTTTGGGGTATCGCCCAAATTGGTTGCGCTGGCAATAACATTCAAACCGATGCTTTGGCATGCAGCCAAACCTTTACTACCCAGGCACACGACTTCGACTTCGATGCCTTGTTCCTGATACTCTTGAACTTGCGCCAAAAACTTTTTCAGTACGTTTGCGTTCAAGCCACCACACAAACCTTTATCCGAGGTAATCAAAATGAAACCAGCACGACGCACTTCGCGGTGCGGCTCCAACAATTTGATACCATGATCGACATGGGTCTGTGCAAGATGGCTCATCACTGTACGCACTTTTTCGGCGTACGGACGCGCTAAGCGCATCCGGTCTTGAGTCTTCCGCATTTTAGAGGTCGACACCATTTGCATCGCTTTAGTGATCTTTTGGGTATTTTGAACACTACGGATTTTGGTGAGAATCTCTTTTCCGACTGCCATTTCAGACTCCTTTCATCTCAATACTTATGCTTGGTAAGCGTAAGAAGATTTGAAAGATTTCATGGCTTCGGTCAATGCTTTTTCGCTTTCGTCAGACATTGCGCCTGATGCATTAATCGCTTCCAGAACCTCAGGATGTTGCGTACGTACGAAACTCAAGAATTCTGCTTCGAAAGCCAAGGCTTTGGATACCGGAACATCTGCGTAAGAACCGTTGTTGATCGCCCACAAAGTCAATGCCATTTCGGCAGTGTTCAATGTGCTGAATTGTTTTTGTTTCATCAATTCAGTAACCACTTCACCGTGTTGCAGCTGTTTGCGTGTTGCTTCGTCCAAATCGGAAGCAAATTGCGAGAACGCCGCCAATTCACGGTACTGTGCCAACGCCAAACGGATACCGCCACCCAGTTTTTTGATGACTTTGGTTTGTGCTGCACCACCTACGCGCGATACGGAAATACCGGCATTGATTGCAGGACGGATACCGGCGTTGAACAAGTCGGTTTCCAAGAAGATTTGGCCGTCTGTAATCGAAATTACGTTGGTTGGTACGAATGCTGATACGTCACCGGCTTGGGTTTCAATAATCGGTAATGCAGTCAGAGAACCGGTTTTGCCTTTTACTTCGCCATTGGTCAGTTTTTCAACTTCGTTTTCGCTGACGCGAGCCGCACGTTCCAACAAACGGGAGTGCAGATAGAATACGTCGCCAGGATATGCTTCACGACCGGGAGGACGGCGCAACAGCAGGGAAATTTGACGGTATGCAACGGCTTGTTTAGACAAGTCATCGTATACGATCAGTGCATCTTCACCGCGGTCACGGAAGAATTCGCCCATGGTACAACCGGAGTAAGGGGCGATGTATTGCAGTGCAGCGGCTTCAGAAGCAGTTGCAGCAACCACGATAGTGTGTTCCATCGCGCCATGCTCTTCCAATTTGCGCACTACGTTGGCAATAGAAGATGCTTTTTGACCGATAGCCACATAAATACAGATAACGCCTGTACCTTTTTGGTTAACGATGGCATCCAGTGCTACGGCAGTTTTACCGGTTTGACGGTCACCAATGATCAACTCACGTTGGCCACGACCAACCGGAACCATTGAGTCAATGGCTTTCAGGCCGGTTTGCATTGGTTGGTCAACCGATTTACGCGCAATCACACCTGGGGCAATTTTTTCAATTGGAGCAGTCAATGTTGTATTGATTGGACCTTTACCATCGATAGGACGACCCAATGCATCAACTACGCGGCCAACCAGTTCACGACCGATCGGCACTTCCAAAATACGGCCGGTACAGGTAACTGTATCGCCTTCTTTAATGTGTTCGTACTCACCCAACACTACGGCACCGACGGAGTCACGCTCCAAGTTCATGGCCAGACCGAAAGTGTTACAGGGGAATTCGAGCATCTCACCTTGCATCGCGTCTGATAAGCCATGAATGCGCACAATGCCGTCTGTAACAGAAACAACGGTACCACGGGTACGCACTTCTGCATTGACGGACAGATTTTCGATTTTGGCTTTAATCAAATCGCTAATTTCAGCAGGATTAAGCTGCATGAAAACTCTCCTAATTTGTCATAGTCGCATACAAAGCATTCAGTTTGCCTTGTACGGACAAATCCAAGACCTGATCACCCACTTCTACTTTGATGCCGCCGATTAATTCAGGGGCAACTTTAGCTACCACATCCAATTTGCTGTTGAAGCGTTTTGTCAGGATATCGGTAACATCGGCCAGCTGCTGAGAACTGAGTTCATACGCGCTGTAAATTACTGCCGATTTCGTATTGTTGTGTATCAAGGTCAAATCTTGATATTGGGCATAAATTTCCGGCAATACCAGCAAACGCTTTTGCTCGGCCAAAACGGTAATGAAATTTGCCAATTCGACATTTTTGATACCGACAAGACCTTTGAGCGTTTCTGCTTTTTCGGAAGCTCCCGTTTCCGGTTGCTCGATGAGAGCAATGACTTTCTCATCTTGAACAACCGCTGCGAGTTCTTTCAGTTCGCCCAACCAAGACTCGATTTGGTTTTTTTCCTGAGCCAGACTAAACAATGCTTTCGCATAAGGTCTGGCAATCGTTGCGAACTCTGCCATAAGATTACAGCTCCTGTTTTAAGGTACTGAGCAAATCTGCATGTTTGGAAGCATCAACTTCTTTACGCAAGATAGATTCTGCACCTTTAACAGCCAGTGTAGCAACCTGTTCGCGCAACACTTCGCGCGCACGGTTAACTTCTTGCTCCACGTCAGCTTTTGCTTGGGCTGCAATGCGTGCTGCTTCATGAGAAGCTTGCTCTTTGGCTTCTTCTACAATTTTTGCAGCGCGTTTTTCGGCGTTGGCAACCATTTCGGTTACCTGATTACGCCCTTCGGCCATAAGTTCTGCAACTTTTTTCTCTGCCTGCTCAAAATCGCTCTTACCGCGCTCGGCAGCAGCCAAGCCCTCGGCGATTTTTGCGGCACGCTCATCCAACGCTTTGGCAATCGGAGGCCATACGAATTTCATCGTAAACCAAACCAAGCCAAAGAAAACTAGGATTTGCGCAAATAAGGTTGCATTAATATTCACGTTACTTAACCTTCGTATCTGGGTTAATCAAACAGACCATAAGCCTGTATCTGAACGGATCGCTCCGTCTTGATTACGCAGCACCAAACGGGTTAACGAAGGCGAACAACAGGGCAATAGCCACACCGATCAAGAAGGCCGCGTCGATCAGACCAGCGATCAAGAACAGTTTGGTTTGCAGAGGACCGATCAGCTCAGGTTGACGGGCAGAAGATTCCAAGTATTTAGAACCAACCATTGCGATACCGATAGAGGCACCCAATGCACCCAAGGCAACGATCAAACCACATGCGATAGCAATCAAACCCATTTTTAAACTCCTTAAAATAGTAAAGGTTAAACTACAAAAAACAAACTACGAAAAAACTACTTGATTAGTGTGCATCATGCGCTTGTCCGATATATACGAACGCCAACGCCATGAAAATAAATGCCTGCAAGGTGATAACCAAAATGTGGAAAATCGCCCAAGCCAAACCGGCAATCAGGTGGAACACAAATAAAATTGGATCCAAAGTTTCGATACTGCCGGTTGATGCCCATGCACCACCCAACAAAGCAATCAGCAAGAACACCAGCTCACCGGCATACATATTACCAAACAACCGCATACCGTGGGATACGGTTTTGGACAAGAACTCTACCAAGTTCAACAAGAAGTTGGCCGGAGCAAGCATCGGACCAAAAGGCGCACTGAACAATTCGTGAATCCAACCGCCAAAGCCTTTGATTTTGATATTGTAATAAATACATACCAACAATACGCCAATTGCCAGAGCCAAAGTGGTATTCAAGTCAGCAGTCGGTACGACACGCAACAGTGCGTGATGATTACCGGTAACGCCTTGCCATACCATTGGCAGCAAATCAACTGGCAACATATCCATGGCGTTCATCAAGAAAATCCAGACAAACAGAGTCAAGCCTAAAGGCGCAACAGCTTTACGCGATTGTTCGTTATGAATAATGCTCTTACACATGTTATCCACGAATTCGAACAGAATTTCAACAGCCGCCTGAAAACGGCCGGGTACGCCAGCAGTCGCTTTTTTGGCACCGCGCCACAAAAGGAAGCTGCCGATTACGCCCAGCAGAACAGCAAAAAAGATTGCATCAAGGTTAATGAACGAAAAATCAGCGATGTTTTTCAGTCCTTGACCCTGAGTAACATCCGACATACTGGTCAAGCTTTGCAAGTGGTGCTTGATGTAGTCGGCAGCGGTCATAGTTTCACCTGCCATAGTGTTTCACTCTCAACAATACTAAAAAAACCAAATGACTGACACTGAGTAACCCCAATAAGAATGGGAAAAATACCAGCGATTGATGCCATATCGCAAAAACGACCGACATAGATACCAGCGACAGCACTACTTTTAAAACCTCTCCACCGACAAACATTGAACTTTGCAGATCGGGATTTCGTCGGGAAAACTTTAAAAGTAAAACTGCAACAAGGGTAGGCAAAATGTACGAAAATCCTCCCGCCAAAGCAGAGAGGAAGCCGGGCAATCCGGAAAATAACGCACAAACAACTGAAATTATTAACAATACAATCACTTGCAATGGGACTATCTGATTCATTGTACTCCCCACCCCAAAACGCAAGGCGAATTAATATAATCAAGAAGTTTGTTAACGTCAAGCAATATGTTAATCTTTGTGAACCTTTCACAGATAAATGATTAACACATATAAAACAAATCTTTGCAGGAACGGAGTTTAACACAAATTACATGTTGCTACACAGATTTTACAGAAGATTTTGATTTGTATTGTAAGCATCTGTACGACCAGTCCTTTTATCAAAAAATCAGGCCGTCTGAAATTTTTTTCAGACGGCCTGTTTATAAAACCGTTAAAACTCTTGATTAATGCCTAACTGTTTCAGCAAATATTCGAACGTTTCCGGCGTATCAAAATGCAGTACGATTTTGCCTTTCTTCTGATTGCTAGTTTTGACTTCTGCATTGACACCCAAACGCTCGGTCAGGGCATCATTAATGCGGAGGATATCCGGGCTGATGGTTTTGGCTGCTTCCGGTTTGGCTTTCTGATGCGCCAACTGACTGCGACGTTCTACTTCGCGTACCGACCAACCGTTTTTGACGGCTTTTTGCGCCAACTCCAATTGGTCAACCACATGCAAGGTCAGCAACGCACGGGCATGACCCATTTCCAGACGGCGTTGATAAAGCATTTCCTGAACCGGCTCAGGCAGGCTCAACAGGCGCAGGCTGTTGGAAATGGCACTACGGCTTTTACCGACGGCTTTTGCGATGGTTTCGTGAGTCAGGCCGAATTCATCGGCAAGGCGTTTCAAACCTTGCGCTTCTTCAATCGGATTGAGGTTTTCACGTTGCAGGTTCTCAATCAAACCCATGGCCAACGCGGTTTCATCGCTGATGGTTTTGATAACGACGGGAATTTCGGTCAAACCGGCCAACTGGGAGGCGCGCCAACGGCGTTCGCCAGCAATCAATTCATATTGAGACAGGCCACGTTCGCGTACGATAACCGGCTGGATAATGCCTTGCGCTTTAATGGAATCGGCCAATTCCTGCAAAGCTTCATCATCAATTTGCACACGCGCCTGATAACGGCCGGGCTGAATATCGGCGATGGCAACCGTTGTCAGGCGGTCGCTACTGCTGCTGTCCACTGCATTGGAAATCAGCGAATCCAAACCGCGTCCCAATCCACCTTTTGCTTTTGCCATATTGTTTTCCCTTTCAGACGGCCTCATTGTTGAAATGACGTATTCTATCGGATATTGCCGCTTTACGACAATTTGAATCACGATGATTTGACTATTGCCATTTATTTACGGAGCGAAACCGCAAACACGCCCCTTAAAGCGTTACTCAAGCGGATTTCTTCCGCATTTTCCAACATAGCACGCGTGATGCGGGTTTCCTTGATTGTATCCACACCTAAATATAGCTGCGGCTGCTTCAATACCGCTTGGCGCATGACCCCGTTCAAAATATCCAAATCCAAAGACGGAGTGAGCCATTGTCCTTGATATTTGACGAACACATTGCTTCTTCCGCCCTCTAACAAAAGGCCGTCCGAATTGAAAAACAGGCTGTCAAATGCGCCCTGCCCTTCTGCCGTTTTCCATGCTTGGTCAAAAATTTCACGGCGTGTGGTTTTGAAACGGCGCAGATAATCGCGTTGACTTAATGTGTGCTCACTTAAGATGACGTATTGCTGCCCATCCAATTCGGAAACAGCCGCATGACTCAATGCAAGGCCGTCTGAAAACAAAGCAGCTTTGACTCTAAATAACCCACTTGGCAACGCATCTATATAGTGTTGAATTTGCTCTGCCGCATTTTGAGGCCAAGGCAGGTTGAGTGCTTGTGTCGATCTGTTCAGACGGGCTAAATGCAAATCGAGCAAACGGCATTGTCTATCTTCCACACGCATGGTTTCAAAAATACCGAAATCAGGCCGCAATTCATTGAGAAAACGCGCCTTCCAACCGCACTCGCGATATTCGGCTTCAGGATCGCTATCAATCACAATCCCCGAACCCACGCCATAAACACCTTGATAAAGGCCGTCTGAAACGGGCTTCAGGGATAAAGTTCGAATCACGACATTAAATACACCTTCAAATCCCAAACCCGTCTCACACGGATGCAAAAAGCCGATGCTGCCTGTGTACAAACCGCGCGGTTCGGACTCAAGAGACTCAATAATCTGCATGCTCATTCGTTTGGGCGCGCCGGTAATACTGCCGCACGGGAAGGCTGCGCGGAAAATATCGACAACCGAAACATCAGGCAGCGCCTGCGCCTCGATGGCACTGGTCATCTGCCAAACACTGCCGAAACGGGAAACTTTAAACGGTTCAGGCACGCGTACTTTGCCTGTTTGCGCGATTTTGCCGAGGTCGTTGCGCAACAAATCGACAATCATCACATTTTCGGCACGATTTTTAGGGTCATTTTGCAATTCAACAGCACGGTGTTCATCTTGTCCGTCATGAAGAATCGGCGCAGTGCCTTTCATCGGCTCGGTTGTGATCAGGCCGTCTGAATCGATTTTGAGGAAAAGTTCGGGAGAAAAACACAAAGTCCACGCTTCCTGCCCTGCTCCGTCAGGCAGACAAGACAAAACGGCATACGGCACAGGCTGGCGCAAGCGGCGGTAAAGCTGAATCGGATTGCCGTAAGTTTGCAGGTGCAGGCGTGCGGTGTAATTGATTTGATAGGTATCGCCGCGGCGGATGGCTTCGTGGATTTGGTTGATATGCTCGAGATAATCGGCTTCGGATACGGAGAATCGGGGAGTGGAGATACCTGCCTCAAGGCCGTCTGAATGATTGGTCAACCAGCTTTCGGCATCGATTTCAGAATAATCGGCAAACCAGTGCAAACGCAAATTGCCACTGCGCGCGGATGAAATATCCATCAGTGGCAATCCGAATTCGTAGTCTGCAAACAACACTGCATGCAGGCCTTTTTTCCAACCCGCCTGCAAAACATCATCCAACGACGCCAGTTCGTTATGATGAAAAAGGCAGCTTTCCACATGATTTTGATAGAGTTTTGCACGACCGCTTAACGCATCGTCGAACAGGGCGAAATAAGGCATGATGTATTATACAAATAGGCTGATTATACGCTGTTTTTACAAAAATTATCAAACAAGCCGGAAAAAATCGCTTACGTGTAATTTTATGTAGGCTAACACAGCATAAAGAGGTAAAATCAAGTCATACCACACCATATCAT
Organism: Neisseria sp. 27098_8_139; assembly: GCF_041433195.1. NCBI lineage: Bacteria > Pseudomonadati > Pseudomonadota > Betaproteobacteria > Neisseriales > Neisseriaceae > Neisseria > Neisseria sp. 27098_8_139. The sequence continues at coordinate 14,563 of NZ_JAPWBA010000015.1, read as the reverse complement.
TTAAAACTTAATCGATAAGGAGACTTTATGGCAGACCACCAATTAGAACCGTTCGAGAATGTTGAACTGGGCGAGAAACAAGACCAGCTGCAAGTATTCGAAAAGGCTGTTTTGGAACACGAAGGACGCGGCACTGACGAAGATTCCGGCAGCGCACCGCTTCCTGCCAACTACCCGTACAAACAACGTATGCGCCGCTCTGTTTACGAAAAAGAAAAACAGAAGCTGCAAATCGAATTGTTGAAAGTACAAAGCTGGGTTAAAGATTCCGGTCAGCGTATCGTCAGCCTGTTTGAAGGCCGCGACGCAGCCGGTAAAGGCGGTACCATCAAACGCTTTATGGAACACCTGAATCCGCGTGGCGCACGTGTGGTTGCTTTGGAGAAACCAACCACTACCGAACGCGGCCAATGGTATTTCCAACGCTACATCCAAAACCTGCCGACCGCAGGCGAAATGGTATTCTTCGACCGCTCATGGTACAACCGTGCCGGCGTAGAACGCGTAATGGGCTTCTGCGAACCTAACGAATACCTGCTCTTCATGCGCCAAACCCCTGAATTGGAACGTATGCTTGTTGCCAGCGGCATCCATCTGTTCAAATTCTGGTTCTCCGTATCCCGTGAAGAACAACTCCGTCGCTTCATCTCCCGTCGTGACGACCCGCTGAAACACTGGAAACTGTCTCCAGTGGATATCCAATCGCTCGACCGCTGGGACGACTACACCGAAGCCAAAAACGCCATGTTCTTCCACACCCACACCGGCGACGCGCCTTGGGTCATCATCCGTTCCGACGACAAAAAACGTGCACGTTTGAACTGTATCCGCTACTTCCTGCATCAGCTGGACTATCCGGGCAAAGACGTGAAAGCCATCGGCAAAGTGGACGAGAAAATTGTTTTGATTCCTGATACACGTTACAAAGAAAAAACTGTCGATCTCGGACACGATTAATTTGTAACATTACCAAAGGCCGTCTGAAATTTCATCTTTCAGACGGCCTTTTCTTAATCCTTGCGATCCCAGTACGTTTTTTGTGCGAATACCAATTTATTGTCAGTGAATTTCACGCTGTCCAAATTCAATGCCCAAACATCGCTTTTCATCACTCTGGCAGCAGGATGCGCTTTGTAATACAAAGACTGTGCCGCTTTCAAATCCACTTCATCCTCAATCAAAGCGGCAGTCGCCGCAAACTGAATGCCGCTGATTTTCGTGATACTGTCAGGTTGACCGGCAATGGTACCGGCTACTTTGGCTGACCGACCCATCATTCCGCCATGTTTCGTTTTCAAAGATGTCAGCACAATCAATCGGGCATTCGCCTCATCAAACACATAAAAACAGCAAGCTGCCCAAACTTCGCCCTCTTCCACAGCAGCAATGCTGACGACATGATGATTGCTCAAAAACTTCACTATATTGGCAGGAATTGTTTGCATGGGTTTTATCTTCCTTCGCAGTAGACGTAATTATACTCAGGCCGTCTGAAATATCAGCCCTGCCAGCGCGGCACATTGTTTTGAATGATACCGAACAAGTCCAAAGCATGAGAGACGCTGTGTGTAATCATATCTTCAATGGATTCAGGCTTCTGATATAAAGCCGGAATGGGAGGAAACACGATACCGCCCATCTCTGTCACGCGGCGCATATTTTCAATGTGCGCCAAGTTTAACGGCGCTTCACGCACCATCAACACCAGCTTGCGCCGCTCTTTCAACGTTACATCCGCCGCACGGCTGAGCAAATTATCGGCAAATCCATGAGCAACCGAAGCCAAGGTTTTCATTGAACACGGTGCAATCAACATCCCATCCGTCAAAAACGATCCGCTGGCAATACTTGCCCCGACATTACGGACAGAATGCACGACATCCGCCAAAGCATAAACGTCTTCCTTGGTGTAATCCGTTTCCAAAGCACGGGTCATCTCCGCCCCTTGCGAAACCACCAAATGCGTTTCTACCTGATGCTCACGCAAAAGCTGCAAAGCTTTCACGCCATACTGAAAACCGCTGGCACCGCTGATGCCGACAACCAAACGCTTCATTGTATTTCCCTGTCTCGGCCTAAAGATAAATGAAAGGCAGATTCTCAAGACGAAAAAATAACCGCTAAAAAGCGGTTAGATTTTCTAATGTGGTGCCGACAGCGAGATTTGAACTCGCACAGCCTATGGCCACTACCCCCTCAAGATAGCGTGTCTACCAATTCCACCATGTCGGCATAAATCAAATTGCCTTACTGCTGCTGAGGATTCGGTGCAACAGGAGTTGTATTGTTTTGTGCAGGCGTTGCAGGCTTAGGAGCTTGCTGGCTCTGCTTCACATCGCTGAAGTCTAAACCGTGCTTACTGGAGTGGGTGTGAATATACACCATCGCCATGCAGGTCGCAAAGAAAAATGTTGCGGCAATAGCAGTTGAGCGGCTCAAGAAGTTGGCATTACCGGCAGAACCGAATACGCCTTGCGCGCTACCGCTGCCGGAACCGAACGTTGCGCCGGCATCCGCGCCTTTACCGTGTTGCAACAATACTAACACGATTACGGCTAAAGCGGAAATAATATTAATGATCCAGATAAGGGTTTTAAAGGCTTCCATATGTTTTCTACGAGGCTTGTGCTGCGTTGATGATGGCGGTAAAGGAGTCATATGATAATGACGCGCCACCAACCAATGCGCCGTCTACATGAGGTACTGCGAAGATGTCGGCCGCGTTATCCGCTTTCACACTTCCGCCGTAAAGAACGCGGATTTTAACATCGCTTCCGCACAAAGACAAGATTTCTTTGTAGATAAATGCGTGCATGTCGGCGATTTGTTCGACAGTGGCGACTTTGCCTGTACCGATCGCCCAAACCGGCTCGTAGGCAACGGCGATGTTTTTGGTGTTCAAACCTTGTAGGATGGAAAGCTGGTGGGTAATGACTTCGTGTTCTTTGCCGGCTTCGCGTTCTTCCAGGCTTTCACCGACACACAACAATGGAATCAGGCCGACGTTGAGGACGTTTTCCATTTTGCGGCGTTGGATTTCGTTTTTCTCGCCGAAATAAAGGCTGCGCTCGGAGTGGCCGATGAGGACGATGTCAGTACCGATGTCGGCAAGCATTTCGGCGGACACTTCGCCGGTGTACGCGCCGTTATTCGGGAAACGGCTCACGTCTTGCGCACAGGTCAAGATACGGTTGTTCAAAACAATCTGCATGGCGTTGTGCAGTTGCAACAGATAAACGGTCGGAGCAGCCAGACCGATTAACACGCGTTCTGCGGTTGGCATGACACGGAAGCGGTGCATAAGCGCATTGTTGTTTTGGAGTCGGCCGTTCATTTTCCAGTTGCCGATAACCCATTTTTGATCCCACATTCCGATTTGGTGATACATCTTTATTGCTCCGTGTGTTGGTTGTTGCTTGCTGTAGCGTCGTGTAATGTCAAAGTTTAGTGGATATATGTGCGCTTGGCAATTATTAACGAGCCTCTGGGCCGTCTGAAAGATGGCACACTCTCCGACAAGGATTTATAATGTATGCTTCGATAAAATTAAGAATTGAACGGAGCACAAATATGGACTTTGAAAAAGCGCGTTTCAATATGGTTGAACAGCAGATTCGTCCGTGGGATGTCTTGGACTTCGACATTTTGGATGCTTTGGAGGAGATCGAGCGCGAACATTTTGTCGGCGAGGCTTTTCAAGGTTTGGCCTATGCGGATATGGAGCTGCCACTGGCCAACGGTCATAAGATGTTGGAACCCAAAGTCGTTGCCCGCCTGGCTCAAGGTTTGAAACTGAAAAAAGACGAAACTGTCTTAGAAATCGGTACAGGCTCAGGCTATGCAACCGCCCTGCTGTCCAAACTGGCCGGTAAAGTCGTGACCGACGACATCGATGCCGATCAGCAGCAACGCGCCAAAAAAGTTTTGGACGAATTGGGCTTTACCAACGTCGATTATGTGCAAAACAACGGCCTGACCGAAGCATCGCAAGGCGCTCCTTTTGATGCGATTTATGTGGGCGGCGCAGTAGACAGCGTGCCTGAAATTCTGAAAGAGCAACTGAAAGACGGCGGCCGTATGGTGGTCATCGTCGGCCGCAAACCGGTACAACACGCGCTTTTGCTGACGCGCAACGGCAACGAGTTTTCCGAAAAGGTATTGTTCGACACCGTCGTAGCCCACTTGGAAGATAAATCGGCCAATCCGTTCGGCGATTTCGATTTTTAAACAACAGGCCGTCTGAAAGTTCAGACGGCCTCATACTTTTATACCCAACCCTATGACCGACATTATCCAACTCTCGCCCACCGAATTGAAACAATGGCAGGACGAAGGCCGCGCATTTCATCTGCTCGACGTCCGCACCGATGAAGAACGCGCCATCTGCACCCTGCCCGCCGCCATTCATATCCCGATGAACCTCATCCCCCTGCGTCAAAACGAGCTGCCCGACGACGATTTACCCATTGTCGTTTACTGCCACCACGGCATCCGCAGCCTGCACACGGCAATGTATTTAGAAGACGCCGGATTTGAAAACCTCTACAACCTGCAAGGCGGTATCGATGCTTGGGCAATGCAGGTAGACAGCAAAATGATGCGATATTGAATCGGTTTTATCAATAAAAGGCCGTCTGAAACTGGATTTCAGACGGCCTTTTCAAACCTTTCTGCTTACGCTTGCAAGCTAGCGACAAACTGCTGTACGGCCGGCACAGCCAAAATCAACAGCAATACCAATACGGCTTTTTCCATACGGTTGAACTGACAACTTCCGTAGTGTTTCTTTTGCGAATAGAGAAACAGCAATACGCCGGGCAAATAGAGCAAGACTGAAAGCAGCAAATATTCCGTGCCTGCCGCATAGACAATCCAAGCCGCATAAAGCGTTGCTGCCGCGCCGATAAGACGGTATTTTGCCGCAGCCTTTTGTGTCAGCGATAATTTGAGCAGATATGCACCAATTAACAGATACGGTATCAAAATCATGGAAGTCGATACCATCAGCAAGGCAGAATAATCCTCGCCTTTTAACCACACCAGCAATAGGCAAACCTGCACGGTCAAGGTGGTAAACATCAACGAACCCTGCGGCACTTCGTTTTTATTCAACGGGATAAACGATTTTGGAAATGCGCCGTTTCTCGCACCCATGTGCGGAACCTCGGTCGCATACAGCGTCCAGCTTAAATAAGACGACAGCACAGACACAATCAGGCAAGAAGAAATCAGCACTTTACCCCAAGGGCCGACCATGTGCGCCAACACGCCCGCCATAGACGGATTAGCCATTGCTGCAATATCCACACGAGGCAAAATGCCTTGAGCCAAGACGGTAATTGCCACATACATTGCCAGCGTCAAGCTGACTCCGATAATGGTTGCTCGACCGACATCAGCACGACTTCGCGCATGCTTGGACAAAACCGCCGCACCCTCAATACCGGTAAACACCCACAGCGTAATCAGCATTGTGTTTTTCACCTGCGTCATCAGGCTGACATCAGGATTTTCAGGCGTAGCAAGGCTCGCCCCTGTCCAATCGGACATAAACACTTCGGTTTGAAAGAAATAGGCTGCCATACCGATAAATAAAATCAGCGGAAATACTTTGACTGCTGTCGCAATCAGGTTCACTCCTGCCGCTTCTTTAATACCGCGCACTACCAACCAGTAAATCAGCCACACAATTACCGATTCACCGACAAAAGCGGCAAATGTGTTGCCTTTACCGAAAATCACGTTGTCCGGCGTATCGACAAATCCGCCTACTGCTTCAAACGCAACCACCAAATAGCCGACAATACCGACCGTAGTGCAAAGCCAATAGCCCCACGCCGAGAAAAAACCCATCAAATCGCCGAAGCCGTCGCGGGCGTACGTATAAATACCGCCGTCCAATTCGGGCTTAAGTTTGGACAAGGCCGAAAATGACAGACCGAGAAAGATAATGCCCACACCGGTAATCAGCCAACCCAGCAGCAAAGCCTGCGAACCTGCGACGGCAGCCATATTCTGCGGCAGGCTGAAAATACCCGAACCAATCATGGAACTGATAACCAAGGCCGTCAGCGCGGCCAAGCCGATTTGAGATTTTTGCGACATGTTTATTCCTGATTTTTATAATTATGTGTTTGTGAAGCAACGGCATTACCGGCTTTTTTAGCCTGTTCTAACCGTATCAAAATATTATGCGACCACTTTCAGACGGCCTTAAATCCTTGCGCCAACGCACGGATATGTTCAGGTGCGATACCGCAGCACCCGCCGATGATTTCAGCACCCAAATCCGCCCATTGTCTCGCCCACGCCAAATAATTTTCCGGCGTAGCATCGGCACGAATCGGATCCAAACCATCGTTGGCCTCGTTCATCTGTCCTTGTACCGGCTCAAATGCATTGGCGTAAACACCCAGTTTCAGACGGCCTTGGGCTTCATGTGCCACTTTCAAAGCTTCCGCCATCACTTCAGGCTGACTGCAATTGAACAACATTGCCGCCGCACCTATCTCTACCGCGAAATCCGCCGCCTCGTGCACGTTTTCTCCCGAACGCAACACCGGTACATCATGCGGCATCGTATCTTCCAAAGTAAACGACACCCAAAACGGTTTACCGTCCTCGGGCAGACTGCTGCGCCAGAAACGCGCTTCTTCCAAGCTGGATACGGTTTCTGCCAACCAAATATCAGCAAACGGCATCAAACCCGATATTAAAGGGCGCGCCAAAGCAGGTGCGACTTGTTTGTCAAACAAGTCAGGGCGGTAAGAACCGAACAACGGCGGCAGGCTTGCGGCCACTTTTGCAGTAGTCCCGCTTTGTTCCACCGCTTCACGCGCCAAACGGCCGGCCTGCCTTGCCCATTCGGCAGCTTGAGCATCAAAGCGCTCCTGCCCGATATGAAACGGAACAAGCGCATAGCTGTTGGTCGTAACTACTTGTGCGCCTGCTCGAAGAAAGTCCAAATGCGTTTCACGCACAATATCCGGCGCTTCCATCAAAGCCAAAGCAGACCATTCCGGCTGACGAAACGGTGCGCCGCGCCGATGCAGTTCACGCCCCATTCCACCGTCTAAAATCGTTACCGTCATGATCGACCTCCAATGATGATTTTTTAAAATCGCCATTCTACGCTTTTTTAACTCCTTACCTTTAATCTATAAAGAACTAAACTTATGCAGTTTTGGCATATAAAAGGCCGTCTGAAACTGGGTTTCAGACGGCCTTTGCGATTATTTCACAAACCGTGCATCTGCCATAAATGGCCGTGTAGCTGCCGGTTTGGCGGAATAGAAGCGGGAGAAAGTGCTGTCGATTTTGGTCTGTATCGGTTTACCGTCCAATGTTGCCGATGCTTCCAATTTCACACCACCGCCACTGGTCTCGCCTAATTTCATATTTGGCAACGTCAGTTTGGCAATATTAAGTTTCACATTTTCCACTTTGGTATCGGGAGACATCAGCTGTTTGCCGACGGGGCGGATTTTTTCACCCTCATCATGAGGCGCAGCACCACCGTTGTCGTCAACCACGCCGATATTAATCAACCGGGCAGATGCCAAATCCATCTTGCCATTTTTGACCGGAATACCGACAAACAGTTTTACGCCGCGATGAATGAACGTATTGTCCCGCCACTGAGTTTGGCCCTCTTTCGGCGGTTTGGTTTCCGCCGCCACCGAATAAGTGCGGCCCATAATCATCAATTTATAACCTGGAATTTTTTTCGAACCGAATCCATCGGTAATGTCTTCGACCAGTTGCGGCGCAGTCAGGGTTTCGTTTGCCAAAATACGGGCTGAAGTTTCTGCCAGATGGGCGGGCTTGCCGTCTATGGTCAATGCCTGTTCATGGCCGAAATCAGACGCAAATGCAGGTACGGCAGCCAGTGCGGCGGCCAATGCCAGAATACGGATGGTTTTCATTGCAGACTCCTGATAAAAATGTAATTGGGTTGATTACCCGATAAAATCCGGGCAATATTGATAGGAATCGGTATTTTTATATAAATGATATAGATTATCAAGAGTATTTGGCTTTTAAAATAAAAAAGGCCGTCTGAAAACCAGTTTCAGACGGCCTTTTCAATTTGCTTAAAACCTTCTATCAGCCTGTAAAGCGTTTGAATACCAATGTGCCGTTGGTACCGCCAAAGCCGAAGGAATTGGAGATGGCAACGTCGATTTTCGCGTCGCGCGCTTCGTTGGCGCAGTAGTCCAGATCGCAACCGGCTTCAACGTCTTGTTCAAAGATGTTGATGGTAGGTGGAGATTTTTGCTCGTGTACTGCCAATACGCTGTACAACGCTTCCACGCCGCCAGCCGCGCCGAGCAAGTGGCCGGTCATAGACTTGGTAGAGTTAACGATGACTTTGCGCGCATGATCACCCAAAGCGCATTTGATGGCTTTGGTTTCGTTGGCATCGCCCAAAGGAGTCGATGTACCGTGTGCGTTGACGTAATCTACGTCTTCAGGATTCAGGCCGGCATCTTTCAGAGCGCGAGTAACCGCCAATGCAGGGCCTTCTTCGTTAGGCGCGGTAATGTGGTAGGCATCGGAGCTCATACCGAAGCCGACGATTTCGGCGTAAATTTTCGCACCGCGTTTTTTCGCGTGTTCCAATTCTTCCAACACCAGCACGCCAGCGCCTTCGCCGATAACGAAACCGTCACGGCCTTTGTCCCACGGACGGGAAGCGGTAGCAGGATCGTCGTTACGGGTGGAAAGTGCCTTCATGGCAGCAAAACCGCCAACGCCCAAAGTGCTGATCGCGCCTTCCGCGCCACCTGCAATCATAACGTCTGCGTCGCCGTATTTAATTAGGCGGGCGGAGTCGCCGATGGAGTGCGCGCCGGTGGTACAAGCGGAAACCATGCCGTAGCTGGGTCCGCGGTAGCCTTTGAGAATGGTTACGTGGCCGGAAATCAGGTTAATCAGCGAGCCTGGGATAAAGAAAGGATTGATTTTGCGCGCACCACCTTCGATCACAGCTTTTCCGGTCGCTTCAATGCTCGGCAGACCACCGATACCGGAGCCGATGTTGACACCGACGCGGTCTTTGTCGAGGGTTTCCAAATCGTCCAAGCCTGAATCATTGATGGCTTGCAGGGCGGCGGCAATACCGTAGTGGATGAACACGTCCATACGGCGTGCTTCTTTCGCGCTGATGTATTGGCCGATGTCGAAATCGCGCACTTCGCCGGCGATTTGGCTGTTGATGTCGGATGCGTCAAAGCGGGTAATCCGTCCGATGCCGCTTTTGCCTGCGAGCAAATTGCTCCATGCGGTGGCGACGTCGTTGCCGACCGGTGATACTTGGCCAAGACCTGTGATGACTACTCTTCTCTGACTCATGATAATCTCGCTGTTGGTTGTCGGGATTTTCGCGGCAGCCTTGCTCATTTTCTTCGTGAAAACGGGCAAAACTCATGCCGTCTGAAATTTCAGGGGTTTAATAATAAGGTAAAAGCCTCTATTGCGATGGCGCAGCAGAGGCTGGATGTTTGGTGCGACCGATTAGCCTTGGTGGGCGTTGATGTAGTCGATAGCCAATTGTACGGTAGTGATTTTTTCAGCGTCTTCGTCAGGGATTTCGCAGCCGAAAGCTTCTTCCAAAGCCATCACCAGTTCTACGGTGTCCAGAGAGTCAGCACCCAAATCGTCTTGGAAAGAAGATTCGTTTTTCACTTCGGCTTCGTTTACGCCCAGTTGTTCAGCAACAATTTTCTTAACTTGTTGTTCGATGTTTGACATATCAGTCGTTCCTTTTCGCCTTGCGGCAGGTTGTTTAAGAGAAATAATTCGTCGGTATTGTACCGAATTCGGATAGAGTTTTCCATCTAATCCTGCATTTTAGCACAGATTATTCAGTAAAAACCTGTTGTTGCGCATATTAGCATAGGCTGATTTTAACCTACAAGCAGGAAATTGTTTTTATTTGATATCATAGAGTTAAGTTTGATTATCGTAAATCGTGGCCATCTGAAAATCCTAATTTCGGCTTCTCAAACGGCTTTAATGCAATTTCAAATATTTCCTCCAATTATTTTTCCAAACTGCCCACATCATCCGTCTCACGATATTCCAGCCCGTCCAATGCCGCAAAATGCCGCTTGCCGCATTCGATTTTCAGCTTCTCATTTTGGCGTAGTTTGTCCGTATCCACACCAGCCTGAATGCCTTTGCCGGTATTTTTGGTTTCTGCAACGAAATACACTTTGTCCTGAACCTGTTTTACCACCGCCCAATCGGGATTGTAGTTGCCCAGCGGGGTCGGGATCTTGAACCAGCCGGGCAGTTTGAAGTAAAACGCCACGCCGCCTTCATTTTTCGCATCATAATCCTCGCAATTTTGAGCAAAGGCTTGTTCCGTGCCGGAATCCAAAGGGATATAGTTTTCGCAAATGGTTTTTTGCGGTTTTCCGACTTTGAACGTAAAGCTGTTTTCATAAAACTCGATGCCTTCACGCTCCATGTCTGCCAACAGCTTTTGGTCGTACACTTCTCCGGTTTGCTCATACTCGATTCCTGCCGCCATCAACGCGTACAAGCTGCGGTTTACCGCTTCGGCGGCAAGGTCGATGAAGCGTTGCGGATTACCAGCTACATCTTTCAGACGGCCTGACTGTGTAATGATTTCGTACACTGTGCGCCGCGTCAGCCCTGTTTTTCTTTGGATCTCGCCGAGTATGTCCGGGATTTCCCATTGAACGTCCATGTCGCGGCTGCGGCTGGCAATTTCGACTGTTTCGATACCGTAGGTTTGGGATTGTTTTAATTGCGCCTTGCGGATGCGGATTTTCGGCTTTTGGATTTCAGGCAGGCCTGCCACTGCCGCCGAAGCCTGTTTGATGAGTTCTTCCGTATCGAAGTGCACGCGGTAGCGCGTTTTGTATTTCAACCTGTCCCAAATTGCCTGAAATTCGGGGTCGAGCGGGAAATCTTTGCGGAATAGCTGTTTTTTCTTTTTGTTGCCGTCCTTGATGTTTTCGGCGGCGAAGGTAATGCCGCATTCGTCTTCGTATTCCTTTTGCAGGTTGGCAGCAAACGATTCGTAGCTTTCGTTCGGAACCACGGTTAGCACATTCACTTTTTCATCGCGCACGCGCCGTCCTTCCTGATTGACGGCTATACGCAGCCCGCGCCCGATTTCCTGCCGCTTTTTCAGCGGCGAGCGGGTTTCGTTGAGCGTGCAGATTTGGAATACATTGGGGTTGTCCCAGCCTTCTTTCAGCGCGGAATGGGAAAAGATAAAGCGCAGCGGGCTGCCGAAGGAAAGCAGGGTTTCCTTGTCGCGCATAATGAGGCGGTAGGTATCGTTGTCCGCCTGAGTTGTACCGTCGGTGTTTTTCAGACGGCCTTTCTTGTCTTGCGAGAAATAGCCGCCGTGTACGCCCGCCGTATCGGCGCTGCCTGCAAGCTCCCGATAGATTTCTTCAAACCAAAGGGCAAACTTGCCTGCTGTTCCGTCTGCCGCACGGTAATTCTCCACGCGGTCGATGAAGAACAGCGACAACACCTTAATCCCCAGCGGATTCAGACGTTTCTCCTTCGCCAAATGCTCCCTTACCGTTTCGCGGATTTGGTTTTTCATGATTTCATCTCGCACCGCATTGCCGTCGCCGCCGCGCGTAATGGTTTTACCGCTTGAGAACGCCAATTCCTGATTCTCGAAATCCATGCCGTCAATGATGAAACCGTGGCGGTAGGCTTCGTTGCCGCCTGATTTTTCAAACAAATCGTCTCCCGATTTGACGGACACCTTTTTCTTCTTGGTTTCCTTTTTATTCTGATAATGAATGTTCAAATCGGCTTTCAGACGGCCTTTGGCCGCCTGCTTTACTTCCAGCAGCTCCGCAAATGCACCGTTCACATCGTTTTCCGCCAATACCGGCAAAACTTCGATTTGCTTTACCAGCTTCAAATTGTATGCCTGCACGGGATTCAGGCTGTAAACCTTGTGGTACGGTTTTTTATGCGTTGCCGAATAGCGCAGGGTAAAGAGCGGATTGAGCGATGCCAAGGCGTTCAGACGGCCTTCCGTTTCCATATTCTGCGGCTCGTCGATAATGACGATGGGACACGTTTCCTGAACAAACTTAATCGGCGCTTCCCCGCTTTCGTTTACCTTATTGATAACGTTTCCATCTTTTTCAAACGACTGGATGTTGATCACTAAAATCTCGATATGGTCGTTTACCGCAAAAGCGCGTAAGTCCGACAGCCGGCCGCTTGAATATTCCGCATAACGCATCACGGGCCTGCCAAACACCCCGTCAAAATGCGCCTTCATAATTTCCAGGCTTTTTAACACGCCTTCGCGTATCGGTACGCTCGGTACGACAATGACAAATTTCTTCCAGCCGTAGCGGCGGTTTAATTCATAAATCGTGCGCAGATAGACATAGGTTTTGCCCGTACCCGTTTCCATTTCCAGAGAAAAATTCAGCCCGTGCTCGCCGATTTCCGTTTCAGACTGTCCGTTTTGCTTTTGTACCGCATTCAAATTCCGGCCTAGCGTTTCCCAATCCAAATCCAAGCCGTTGCCGACAAACCGCCCCATCCCCTGACTGGTCAAATCAAATGTCCGGGCATGGTTCGGCTGCCCTGCAAAAAGATTCGCAACGGCATTTACCGCATCAAGCTGATAGGGCAGTTCTTCAAATTTCAATTCCATCGTTTTCTCCCTACACGCACTCGAACATCACGCCCGCGTCCTTCATCTGCAATACGGTATTGCTTTTAAGCGCGTCGTCGCCGTCGAATAGCCTGTCCAAAACCGCCACCTTGACGGGGTGCTTCTCCAGTACCGCATCAATCAAACCTTGATCCACGCGTTCCAGCAGGAAAGCGTATAGCCCGCCCGTATCCTCGTCTTCCACGAAACATACGCCGTCTGAAAACGAAACCTTGCAAGTCAGCTTCAAGCCCATACGCAGCATCAATTCGTAGAGCAGGTTTTCAGACGACGTTTCAGACAGCACGGAATCGATATTCAACGACAATTCGCGTTGCAGGGCTTCCGTATCGGCTTGTCCGGGCTGCCGCCATTGTTTGAAACCGCTTTCGGCAAGTTTGAAGACTTTAAAGCCCGTATCTATTTCCGATCCGTCTTGAAGGCCGTCTGAAATCTGCCTGCCCGCGCGGCGGATGCGTTCTTTGGCAATTTCGGCAATCGTGTCGAAACCCGCCTTGCGTGCTTCGGATTTTTCGTCGGTTTCTTCGGGGAGCTGGACGCAGATAAAACGGCGGCTGCCGCCGTCTTCGGCGTTAAGCTGCATCACGGCATGGGCGGTAGTGCCGGAGCCGGTGAAGAAGTCTAATATAATTGAATCTTTTTTATTTGATGCAATTTTAAGCATCCTTTTGATTAATGAAGGAGGTTTCGGAAAAGTAAATATTCCTTTACCAATCATGGATTCCAACTCTTTGCTGGCAGCATCTGTTGTTCCTGTTTCATCATGTTTCCATAAATCAACTGGCACCATTCCGCCATCCATCTCTGTGAGAAATTTCTTTAAGCGTGGATATTTGTTTTCTCCATTTTTTCCCCAATACAGTCTGTTATCTTCCTGATAGGATAAATATTTTGAATGCTCAAATTTCCATGCATTTGTTGGGTGTGTAATGACTTCTCCCGTGTGTGGATTTTGTATTTCATATGATAAATTCGGGCGTTGTTCCTTTGTTGCTGGGTTAACACAAGATACGCTTGTCCATACTCCTCTTGGGTCATTATCTGGATTGGTATAAGTGGAATCTGCTTTTTCATTTCTAGGCTCTTTTAACTCCTGTAAGTTATCAGATTTCCTGTAGCAAACTATCTGCTCCGTTAATGTTGTGAACATGCGGGCGTTGTTACTTCTGGTATACCTCTTCTCCCATATAATATTTGACACAAAATTCTCCGCCCCAAACACTTCATCACACAACAATTTCAACTGCGCCTGTTCGTTGTCGTCAATACTGATAAAAATCACGCCGTCTTCGCGCAGCAGGGTTTTCGCCAGATGCAGGCGCGGCAGCATCATGGAGAGCCAGTTGCTGTGGTAATGGCCGCTGTCTTTGCCGTTTTTGCGCCACGCGCCTTGGAATACGCCGTCGCGTTTCAGGTAGCCCGCGTCGTCGGTATCGCCCACGCGTCGGGCGTATTCATCGCGGCTTTCGGAGAATTTGTCGGGATAGATAAAGGAATCGTTGCCGGTATTGTAGGGCGGGTCAATGTAAATCATCTTCACGCTGCCGGCGTAGGATTTTTGCAGGATTTTCAGTGCTTCGAGGTTTTCGGCTTCGATAAACACGTTTTGCGTGCCGTCGAAATCTGCGGATTCTTCTTTGCAGGGAACGAGGGTGCGGGAAGTGGGGCTTTGCAGGTTGAGATAGGCGGCGGTTTTGCCCGCCCAATCCAGTTGGTAACGTTCGCCCGCACCAGCAAGGTTTTCTGCGCCGAGGACGAGTTTGAGCTTCTCAAAATCGATTTGGTCTTCGCAAAAGACTTCGGGAAAGAGTTGCTTGAGTTTTAATATGTTGTTTTGTTTGAAATTATTTTCTAAATCGTGTATAA